>SBBT01000174.1 GCA_005239595.1 Candidatus Troglogloeales bacterium
ATCCGCTCTGGTCTATGTCGAGAAGATGGGGTTTTCTGTAAAACTTTTTAACAGGAGGAAAAAGTGGTGGCTGTCGAGGAACGTGTGAAAAAAATCATATCGGAACAGTTGGGTTTGGAAGAAGAAGACGTTACCCGTGAGGCCTCCTTTGCCAACGATCTTGGGGCTGACTCGTTGGATACGGTAGAGCTGGTCATGGCGTTTGAAGAAGAATTCGGGATTGAAATCCCAGATGAAGAGGCGGAAAAGATTCTAACGGTTCAAAATGCGATTGATTACATTAAAGAGCGGGTTTAGCCCTTTCTTAAACAAACAGTCATGCGTCAACCCTAGAGCGAGGAATACGTTTCTTGAAAAGACGGGTTGTGATAACAGGCCTAGGCCTGGTTACTCCATTGGGAATCGGGGTACAGAAGGCATGGAAAGCGCTCTGCGCTGGCGAATCGGGCGTCGACCGGATTACCAAATTTGATGTAACCGATTACCCCTGCCAGATTGCCGCCGAGATACATGATTTCAACCCCGCCGATTACATCGATGCCAAAGAGATCAAAAAGATGGATACGTTCATCCACTATGCCATCGCCGGAAGTCAGATGGCCATCGATGACGCCGGTTTCAAAATTTCCCAGGAAAACGCCGACAGGGTTGGTGTTTATGTCGGGTCAGGCATCGGGGGTCTCCATGCCATCGAGGAGTGGCATCAGGTACTCTTGAAAAAAGGCCCGAAACGGGTTACCCCTTTTTTTATCCCAATGACCATTATTAATCTTGCCTCCGGACAGATTGCCATCCGTTTTGGGGCCAAAGGCCCCAACTCCTGCGCTGTCACGGCATGTGCAACCGGTAATAACTGTATTGGAGACGCCTTCCGATTGATTCAAAGGGGAGATGCCGATGCAATGATCGCAGGCGGTACCGAAGCGGCCTGCACGCCGCTTGGCGTTGCTGGGTTCGCGGCCTCCCGAGCCCTCTCTACCCGAAACGATGACCCAAAACGGGCGAGCCGTCCCTTTGACCGGGATCGAGACGGTTTCGTTCTTGGAGAAGGAGCAGGCATTCTCTTTCTTGAAACAATGGAATCTGCTCAACAGCGCGGGGCACGGATTTATGCGGAGGTCATCGGATATGGCATGACCGCCGACGCGTATCATATCACCTCTCCGCCTGACGGGGGAGAGGGAGCCGTCCGATGTATGAAAGTTGCCTTAAACGACGCAGAAATCCGGCCGGAAGAAGTCAGTTATATTAATGCCCACGCCACATCCACCGCGGCGGACGCCATTGAAACGCTTGCCATGAAGCATGTATTCAAAGAGGCGATTTACCAGATTCCGATCAGCGCGACCAAGTCGATGACGGGACATCTGCTGGGGGCTGCCGGCGGTATTGAGGCGGTCTTTAGTGTTTTATCGATCCATGATGGAATGATCCCCCCTACGATCAATCTGGATCATCCGGACCCTCAATGCGATCTGGACTATACCCCCCACCACGCCCGCCGCTACCCTGTGAATGTTGCCCTGTCAAACTCGTTTGGCTTCGGCGGAATCAACGCAACGGTTATCTTCCGGAAATATCCGACCGCTTAGGAAGCATCTCCTTATGGATTATGCGATAGCGGATTTATCACCCCTTGAACAAAAACTCTCTTTCACTTTTTCCGATTTTGGCCTTTTAAGGAGAGCCCTTACCCATAAATCGTATATAAACGAGCAGAAAGATAAAACCCTGCAAGACAATGAGCGACTTGAATTCCTGGGAGATGCGGTCCTCGATCTGATCATCAGCGACACCCTCATGGCGCGCTATCCGGAGGCTAAAGAAGGAGACCTCTCCAAGATGAAAGCAAACATCGTAAGCGAAGGGACACTGGCCGCTATTGCGAATGGACTCGATCTTGGGGGTTTTCTTTTCCTCGGAAAAGGAGAGGATCGGACAGAGGGAAGAGGTAAAAACTCGCTCCTTTCCGATGCGCTGGAAGCCGTGATCGCGGCAATGTATCTTGACCAGGGGTTTTCGTCAGCCAAGGCATCGGTCTTGACCCTGTTTATGCCTTTTATCAAAAACCTTACCCCTCTGGCGACATTCGATTATAAGACGGCCATGCAGGAATTTTGCCAGAAAACGTTTGAAGTCCTTCCGACCTATCGCGTTATCCAGGAGTCTGGGCCGGATCATCAAAAAATGTTTGAGGTCGCCATTGAAATCCACGGGACCTCTTATGGAACCGGGACAGGGAGAAGCAAAAAAGAAGCGGAACAGATGGCCGCCCACGTTGCGATGGACCAATTGCAAAAGAAAGCTCGATGAAAAACCTCTTAAAATACGGATTGCTCATGATCGGATTAGTCCTCGTTGCCTTCTACATCTATTATCTGGTGGCCTTCCTTTCCCCCGATTCTTCGCTTTTTGCCCCTCGGTAAGATGAGTTCGACATTATCGATGAGGCGAACGTTTCCGATCTTCACCGCAAGCAGGAGAACGGCCTTACCGGTTAATCGTTCAATCGGTTCCAGGGTTACAGGATTGCACATGGTAATATAATCAATCGTTGCGCGGGATTCAGATCGGATCAGGGATTGTGCCTGACGAACAATACGACGGCAATCGTCTTCCCCCTCTGAAACCAGCCGCTTCGCGTGACAGAGGGCCTTATACAAAATGGGAGCCGCCTTTCGATCGTCGTCGGCGAACCTGACATTTCGGGAGCTCATCGCCAAACCGTCTTTCTCTCGCACCGTCGGAAGAACCCGCAACGCAATATTAAAATGAAGATCACGCACCATCTGCTGAATCACCCGCACCTGTTGATAATCTTTCCGGCCAAGATAGACACGATGGGGCTGGACGATCTTAAAAAGTTTTGCCACCACCGTCGCCACCCCTTTAAAATGTCCGGGACGGGCAGCCCCTTCCCATCGGTTGCCAATTTCTCCCACCTCAATAAACGTGCAATGACCAGGAGGGTAAATTTCATCAACAGAAGGGACCCATAGAAGGTCTACCCCAGCAGACGCGGCCTTCCGTTGATCCGATGGAAGATCTTTCGGGTATGTCAGGTAATCTTCAGGATCACAAAATTGTAAGGGGTTGACAAAGAGGGAGACGGCCACATAGATGCATTCGCGCCTCGCCCGCTGTATCAAGGAGAGATGCCCGTCGTGAAACGCCCCCATCGTGGGGACGAAACCGATTGTCCCTGTCTTACGGGCCGACTGTAAGAGCATCTGGACCGTTTTGATGCGGGAGACGGTTTTCATGGTGATGAAGCCCCTATCGAACAGGGTGGTAGTACGCTTTTCCCTGCTTCATCTGATTGACCTGGGTGATTAAATCGGCAAGGTCGGCAGGATCACGCACAAAATCAATATCCCCCGTTTGAACCACCAAAAGCGGACTCTCTTCATAGTGAAAGAAAAACCGATTATACGCCTCATTTAAACTTGCAAGGTATTCCGGGTGAATCGTCTTTTCGTAATCTCTCCCCCGCTGCCGGATTCGATCCAATAGCCGGTCGGTATCGGCGCAGAGGAAAACGACCAGATCGGGCCGGGGAATACGGGGGTTTAGTAATTTATAAACCTGCTCGTATAAAACCAGCTCTTCCTCGCTTAGATTCAAATAGGCAAAGATACGGTCCTTCTGAAAGAAATAGTCGGTCACCGTCGTCTTTGAAAAAAGGTTTTGTTGCGCCAGATCTTGAAGCTGGCGGAATCTTGCCAGAAGGAAAAAAAGCTGGGTCTGAAAGGCCCACTTTTCCAAATCCTGGTAGAATTGGGGTAAGAAAGGATTCTCGTCAATCTTCTCAAGCAGAAGCTCCGCCGAAAATGCCTGCGCCAACAACTTGGAGAAACTGGTTTTGCCAACTCCGATCGGCCCTTCTACCACAATCAGGCGATTGCCCGATGCATGATCGATCATAAACCACCCTCCCATCCAGCGGGATAACGTTGTTGAACCGTTTCGCCTTGTTTCAGTTGAGAGAGGAGGACTGTTGCGGTCTTCTGCAAGGTCGGGTGGTTTAATTGCGGGGCAATTTCGGACAACGGAACCAAGACAAACCGGCGATGGGGGATGGCCGGATGGGGAACGGTCAAACCCTCGTCATGAATAATGACCTGATTATAAAAGAGAAGATCAAGATCAATGGTGCGCGGACCCTTTGGGATTTCGATCTTTTTGCCCATCTTCTGTTCGATCAATTGACAGACATCCAGGAGCCGGCGCGGCGACAAGGGCGTTTCAATCTCAATGACCGCGTTATAAAACCAACCCTGATTGCCGTAATCCACCGGCTCTGTTTCGTAGAGCGACGACACTTTTTTGATTAAAACCGCCCTCTGGAGTTGGTGAAGGGCTTCTCGGCAAAAAGAGATTCTATCTCCCAGGTTGGATCCAATCGCAATATAGGCGACATGAGGAGGGAAATCCCTACCACCCATACAGCTCGGCCTTCTCCATCCGATCCAGCGCCTCTTCAAGGCGTTCTTTCGGCACCGTCAGGGTCATCCGAACATATCCCTCGCCAGAATCTCCAAAACCAATGCCCGGTGTGCTGACAATGGCGGCCCTGCTCAAGAGAAGCGTGGTAAAATTAGAGGATGAAATATTTTTTGGGGTCTGCATCCAAACATAGAAACTTGCCGCGGGCGGCGAGACGACAAAGCCCATCTTTATCAGTCCCTGGATGAAAACATCCCGGCGCTCCTGATAAATTTTTCTGATCACGGAAAGAACCGCATCGTCAAGGCGCAATGCCGCGATCCCGGCCTCCTGCACCGCCTGAAACACCCCGGAATCAAGGTTGCTCTTTACCTTTCCCAGGGCGGCCAGAACCTCCCTGTTTCCAACGGCAAATCCAATCCGCCATCCTGTCATGTTATAGGTCTTCGAGAGCGAGTGAAACTCAATCCCCACCTCTTTGGCGCCATCGATCTCCATGAAAGAGACCGGGCGTTGGCCATCGTAATAGACCTCGGAATAGGCCGCGTCATGGCAAACGATGATTTCGTTTTGACGGGCGAAATCGACCACACGCTCGAAAAATGCCTTGTTGGCAACCGCCGCCGTCGGATTATTCGGAGAATTAATAAAGAGGAGTTTGGCGCATTTTGCAATATCAGACGGTATGTCCTGTAAGTCAGGGAGAAAATGGTTTTCCGGCCTAAGGGGGATAAGATAGGATTTCCCCCCGGCAAAAAGGGTTCCGGCATGATAAACCGGATAGCCGGGACTGGTCATCAGGGCAACGTCACCGGGATCAATGAAGGCAAGCGGGATGTGGCCTATTCCCTCTTTCGATCCGATGAGGGTAAGCACTTCGCATTCCGGATCGAGGCCGATCTGAAAACGCCGCTGGTACCAGTCAGCGACTGCCCGGCGGAAAGAAAGCATCCCTTCATAAGAAGGATACTGGTGATGCATCGGATTTTCCGCAGCCTTTTGCAAGGCATGGATAATCGGGGCGGGGGTCGGCATGTCGGGATCCCCGACACCCAGGTTGATGATATCTTTCCCCTGACGGATGGCCTCTTGTTTCATCCGGTCGATCTGGGCAAAAAGATAGGGCGGGAGGTTTTTAATTCGATCGGCTACTTTCTTCACTGGATATCCTCTATTTTTTCAAGCCCAACACGTCCATCATGTCGTACAACCCGGGACTCTGGTTGGCCACCCATTGGGCCGCCATTAAAGCCCCGCGCGCAAAATTGTTTCGACTATGGGCGCGATGTGTCAATTCAATCCGCTCGCCTGGGCCGGCAAAGACGATCGTATGTTCGCCAACGATATCTCCGCCGCGCAGGCTTTGAATGCCGATTTCATTAGTCTGACGGCTTCCGATCGTTCCATAACGGGCAAACCGCCCTACCTGCGGGAGCGACGCCCCACGGGCAAGCGCGGCCACCTCTCCCATTCTCAACGCCGTACCACTGGGGGCATCTTTTTTATGCCGGTGATGGACCTCCAATATCTCGATATCATAGCTCCCTCCCAGTGCCGTCACCGCGTCATGAATGAGTTTAAATACAACGTTCACCCCCACGCTCATATTCGGAGAGAGAACAATCGGAATCTTATGGGATGCCTGCTTGATCTTCTTCTCGTCATCTGTTGTAAAACCGGTCGTTCCAATCACCATCGGTTTTTTCTTTGAAAGCGCCTCCTGGAGGACCAGGAGCGTCTCCTGGGGAAGCGTAAAATCAACAATGACCTCCCCGTCGTGTACCGCCTTTTTCATCTGGTGTGAAACAGGAATCCCCCATTTTTCAACTCCAATCAGTGTCCCCGCATCTTTGCCGACGGAAGGATGCCCTTTCTTCTCCAAAGCGGCACCTAACGCCAAATCCTCATCATCCTGATAAAGCACATCCAAAATGGCGCGCCCCATCCGACCCGCCGCTCCTATAACCGTCAGTTTCATAGACCTCCTTATAATAAAGAGAGAAAAGCGGGTCCCCCCGCTTTCTACATGTTACGGTTTCTTTGATGAAGGACGCAGCAAGCCATACGCTTTCATCGCCTTTTTTAATTTATTCAAGTTCTCGGCGGAGAGCCGACAAAGAGGCAGACGCACCTCGTCGCTGCATTTGCCCAATAACGACAGGGCTGCCTTCACCGGAATCGGATTGGTCTCAAGAAAAAGGACCTCATGAAGCGGATAGAGCTTGTGATGCAGTTTTCCTGCATTCGTAAAATCGCCCCGTTTCGCAGCGTCGACCATCTGCGCCATTTCGGACGGAACGATATTGGCCGTCACCGAGATGACCCCCGCGCCACCGACCGCCATCGTCGGGAGCGCGGTAAAATCATCTCCCGATAGGACGGCAAGGCGATCGCCGCAAAGCTGAATCAAATCGCTCACCTGTTGGAGGGAACCGGTTCCCTCTTTAATTCCGACGATGTTGTCAAATGCCGTCAGTCGGGCCACCGTGGCGGGGGCCATGTTCACCCCCGTCCGTCCTGGAATGTTATAGAGGACTAACGGAAGATCGACCGCCTTCGCAATCGCCTTGTAATGTTGAAAGAGCCCCTCCTGGGTCGGCTTGTTATAGTAAGGGGTGATCAAGAGTGCCCCCGATACGCCAGAGGATTTGGCATGGCGGGTCAATTCGATCGCCTCTTCCGTGCTGTTCGATCCGGTACCGGCCAGCACCGGAACCCGCCCGCCGACCATCTTAACCGTCAACTCAATCACCCGCCGATGCTCTTCGTGTGTCAGCGTTGCGGATTCCCCCGTCGTCCCGCACGGAACAATGCCGTGTGTGCCGGCACGGAGATGAAAATCGATCAGGGCGCCATAGGCCTCCTCATCGATTCTCCCCTTTTTAAAGGGGGTCACGATGGCAACCATAGAACCGTAAAACATCACAAATCTCCTTGTAGACAGTTGAAAAAGCCAAACATACTACTGTTCGGCATCTGACGATTTGATCGGTCTCCTATTGCAGTGCCTCTTCGCAAAGCTCTCCTTTATAAACGATTCGGGCGTCCCCTTCCAGAAAAATATTTGTAAAAGAGCGGCCTGCCCCTTCAAAATCGACCCCCAATACCGTTTGACCTCTTGTAAAGAGTGCTACGGGAGGCGTCACTTTTTCCAAGACCGTTGCAATCAACGCGGCGGCAATCGATCCGGTTCCACAGGCCAGTGTCTCATCCTCCACCCCGCGCTCGTAGGTACGAATTTTCAGACAACCCCGATCCACCACGCTGACAAAATTGGCATTTGTCCCCCTTGGAGAAAAGAGGGAATGGTATCGCGTAGCCCTCCCTAAATGAACCACATCAACCCCATTCACATCATCCACAAAATAAACGACATGGGGAACGCCGGTATTCACAAAATGGCCGTTATACGTTTTCCCCTCAATCTCGATCTTAAGATGAAGACGCAAATCGGAGGGATCCGGAAGTTTTACCTTCACGCGCCCCGTATCCAGCACCTCGGCCTGGACAATCCCCGCCAACGTTTGAATGGTGTGTTTTGCGGGGGCAATCCCGGAAAGATAGGCAAACCTGGCGACGCAGCGGCTTCCGTTTCCGCACAGTTCCACCTCCCCGCCATCCGCGTTATAGTAATGCCAGGCGTAATTCGCCAAAGAGGAAGGCTCGATCAAAATAACCCCGTCCGCCCCCACCGACAGGCCCCGCCGACAGACATTTGCGACGAATAACTTCATTTCATTGGGTAAAATGATCGGGTCTCGATGGTCAATGACGATAAAATCGTTTCCGCTTCCGCTCATCTTCCAAAAAGGAATTTTCATCAATCCCTATCCTTAAAACAAAAACGATCGGCCCCATCACGTCCCGTCAGCAGCCTCTTTTGGTTTCTGAACCTTCTCGATCAATTGCAAGAGGGAGATCACCTCGGCATCGGTCACCTTTTCGTCTTGCATCATCTCCTGCATGTGCCGACTTACCTGCAGAATGGCCGCATCGGACCGGGTATCGTCAAAAAAATCGTAGACCGTTTTACGAACCTGCTCGGCCTTCTCTAACGTGTATGCCTCGGGGAGAAGGGTGACAAACGCCTTGTTGACGACAAACCTTTTCAATGTAAAAATGGTAATCTCTCGTCCCTTCAGGAAAAGGGTCAACAGAAAAAGGATGATGAGACCGCTTGCAATCAAGAGGGTCAGGAAAAAACCGCGTCCCTTCCGTGGTCTTGAATAGATCTTCTGCGGAGGGGCGCTTTGCAGCACCCCGCTTTTATCAATCTGCCCTGGAAGGTGAGAAGTAGCGCTATTGTTCAAGACTTTAAAAACTCCGGGATTTTCTCGCCGCGGATTAAATCGGTCACCGTCTCTCTCTCTCGAATCGTGTCATAGGTCCCCCCGTGCACAAGAATTTCCGGCGGACGCGGCCTCGCATTATAATTGGACGACATCGAAAACCCGTAGGCCCCCGCGCTCATGACCGCCAAAAGCTCATCCGGCATCGCCTGCGGCATCTTTCTCCCCTGGGCCAAAAAGTCTCCCGATTCACAGATAGGGCCGACCACATCAACGGTTACATCCTGTCTCCGTTTCTTAATGACCGGCAAAATATCGTGATACGCCTCATAGAGGCTTGGACGAATCAGGTCGTTCATGCCGGCATCCACGACCACAAAATTCTTTGCTTCTCCCTCTTTGGTATAAATCACGCGGGTCACCAAAACGCCTGCATTTCCAACAAGCGACCGCCCAGGTTCCAGAACAATGGTGCAGCCGCTTTCCTTCAGCATCGGGAGTATCCCGGAAGCAAGGTCATGAGGCAGGGGCGGCTCTTCTCCATGATACGGAATCCCCAATCCCCCGCCGATGTCCCAATAGCGGATCTGATGGCCCATCCCGCGAAGCGTATCGATGAGCTTTAATATCCGCCGAAGGGCATCCACAAACGGTTTCACCTGTATCAGTTGCGAACCGATATGGGAGTGAACCCCTACCACCTGAACGTTGGAAAGACGGGCGGCTAATTGATATTCCCCGGCCGCTTTCTTAATTTCAATCCCAAATTTACTGGTCTTGAGGCCGGTGGAGATGTACCGATGGGTTTTGGGATTGATATCCGGATTGACCCGAAGGGCAATCGGCGCCTTCACCTTCACCTCCTTGGCCACCTCATCAAGCGCAACCAACTCCTGCGAAGATTCAACATTAAACATGAGGATCCCGGCGCGAAGCGCGGCCTCCAACTCCTTTTTGGTCTTTCCCACGCCGGCAAAAACCATCTTTTTGGGATCAATACCGGCGGCCAATGCCCGCTGCAACTCCCCTGCCGATACAATATCGGCCCCACCCCCTTCTTTGGCAAAGAGGCGAAGCAGCGCAATGTTGGCGTTCGCCTTCATTGCATACGCAATCAGGTGCGGTACGGGGGCAAAGGCTTCCTGATACGAAAGGAAATGACGACGAAGCGTCTGATGGCTGTATAGATAGAAAGGGGTCCCCACTTTCCTTGCTATCTCATCGATCGGCACATCTTCACAACAAAGACGGCCTTTGTGATATCGAAAATCGTGCACCTTTCGGCACTCCACGAATCGCTTTTTTGTTCATCCGACTTTAAGAAATGTATCTTACGGGAGATGGTAGTAGATAGCGGCTGACTCCGGCTTCTCGCCTGGAGGAATCGGATTTCCCTTTCTACCACAGGCTGAGATCAAAAAGCAAAAAATAAGGAGGAAACATGCAACTAATGTGAGACCCCTAAACATCATATATACCTTAAGTTTCAGGAAGGCTTTTGAACAACGCTACTGCCGTTCCTTAAACGGAAAAAATCTACTTTGATTTTTTCAACAGCCGTTTAATCTTTTGGATTTCTAACTGAATCGAGGAAATCGCCGTTCCCCCGATGCCACGCCGCTTCGCGATGGAAGCAGCCGTTGACATCTGCCTAAAAACATCTTCCTGAAAGAGAGGGGAGTGTTCTTTAAGCTGCGCCAAAGTCCACCGAGGGAACGGTCTTGCCGATGCAAGAGCAGCACGAACCATTTTGCCAACCACTCGATGGGCCTCTCGAAATGGGAGGCCTTTGGTCACCAGATAATCCGCAAGATCGGTTGCCAAAAGGGACCCTTCTTCCGTTGCATCGGCCATCCTCTTCTCATTAAAGCGTACCTGGCTCACAAGGAGGGTCATGATCCTAAGGGAGTTTTTAAGGGTCTCCACTGTGTCGAACAGAGGCGGTTTGTCTTCCTGAAGATCCCGGTTATACGTCAGTGGGAGCCCTTTTAACACAGTTAAAAGGGTAAAGAGGGCGCCATAGACACGTCCGGTTTTGCCGCGGATTAATTCCAGCAGGTCAGGGTTTTTCTTTTGCGGCATCATGCTGCTTCCGGTGCAGAGCTTATCAGGCAGCTCGATAAATCCGAACTCACAGGAGGACCAGAGAATCCAATCTTCCGCCCAGCGGGAGAGGTGCATCATTAAAATGGAAGCCGCCGATAAAAACTCCACCACAAAATCCCGGTCGCTTACGGCATCGAGGCTGTTTGCGGTAACCGAAGAAAATCCCAGTGTGCGTGCCACGGCAAGCCGATCAATCGAAAAGGGATTCCCGGCCAAGGCCCCGGCCCCCAGCGGCATCTGATCGAGCCGTTTAAGGCCGTCCAGGAGACGGGTGCGATCCCTTTCAATCATCTCGTAATAGGCCAGGAGATAGTGGGCCAGCGAAATTGGCTGTGCCCGCTGAAGATGGGTATAGCCCGGAAGATAGGTCCCAAGATGGGCCTCTGCCGCATCAATAAGCCTTTCTTGAAGGTTATAAATTGCTCCGATCAGATTTTTGGATTCCTCTTTTAGATAAAGCCGAAGATCAAGGGCAACCTGATCGTTTCGGCTTCGGCCGGTGTGAAGCTTTCCCCCCACCTCCCCGATCTTCTCAATAAGCCGCCTCTCCACATACATATGCACATCTTCATCGCTGGCGCTCCCTTCCGCCCCCTCTGCCGCAATCTCCTTTAACCCGCAAACGATGGCCTTTGCCTCTTCCCCGGTCAATAATCCAGAACAAGAGAGCGCCTCTGCATGGGCAATACTTCCCATTATATCGTAAGGGAAAAGACGGCGATCGAACGAAAAAGAGGAGGTAAACTGCTCCACATCCGGATCGGATTTTTCGGACAATCGTCCCTCCCACGCCTTCCAGGGGCGTCCGGGGGAAGGAGGTTTACGTTCTTTTTTAGGATTTTTTCCTTTTGCCATATTTCTGGTCGCCCTGTCCTATCGCCAACAGTTTTAGCCGAAGGGCATTCAGCCGGATAAACCCCTCTGCCTCTTGCGGGACATAAACCGAATCTTTTTCAAAGGTCGAAATTTCCTGCCGATAGAGAGAAAATTTTGATTTTCGTCCGAGGACGGTCACGCCTCCCTTATAAAGCTTTAACCGCGCCACGCCAGTGACCTTCTCCTGCGCCCTGTCAAAGAGCGTCTGAAGCAGTTGCCGTTCAGGGGAGAACCAATATCCATAATAGACCAATGAGGAATAGTGAGAAATGAGGCTGTCCCGAAGGTGCAACACCTCTCGATCAAGGGTCAGTGATTCAACGGCCCGATGGGCCGCATGCAAAATGGTGCCGCCGGGGGTTTCATAGACCCCTCGCGATTTAATCCCGACATACCGGTTTTCCACCAGATCGACCCGGCCGATTCCATGGGCCCCCCCGATTTGATTGAGGGCCTCAATGAGACCGGCCGGCGAATATCTTTTCCCGTTAATCGTAACCGGATTTCCCGCCACATAGCCCACTTCAATCGTCTGCGGCGCCTCTTTGGCCTTCTCGGGCGACGCGGTCCAAGTAAACATCGAGTCGGGAGGCTCGCGCCAGGGATCTTCTAAAATTCCTCCCTCGTAGCTGACATGGAAGAGATTCCGATCAATGCTATACGGTTTCTCTAACGTCGCCGTCACGGGGATTCCAAAGCGATGGGAATAGGTAATCAGTTCCGACCGCGATGTAAACTCCCATTCCCGCCAGGGGGCAATAATATGGATGGCCGGATCGATCGAGAGATAGGTCAATTCAAAGCGGACCTGATCGTTCCCTTTGCCGGTTGCCCCATGGGCCACCGCGTCGGCCCCTTCGGCCTTGGCAATCTCCATCTGCCGTTTTGCAATCAAGGGCCGCGCAATGGAGGTTCCAAGCAGATAACTTCCCTCATAGAGGGCATTCGCGCGAAGCATCGGAAGAAGATAGTCTTTTGCAAACGTCTCTTTCAGATCGGAGATAATGACTTTGCCCGCCCCCGTTTTTTTTGCCTTCTCGGCAACCGCCTTTAAATCTTCTCCCTGACCAACGTCCGCGCAAAAGGCAATGACCTGACAATGATAGGTCTCCTTCAACCAACGGATGATCACCGAGGTGTCGAGGCCCCCCGAATAGGCCAGCACCACCTTCTTGACGTTTTTATCTTTCACCCGATTTTCTTGTCAGTTATGCAAACCCTACGCAGGGCACCACAGTAGATGAGTATCACGACAGGTGTCAAGCTTGGCGCAGGGTACATTCTTACGGAAGAAGGGCTCAACGTTCACAACCTAATTCTGACAAGAGTGGCAGTATGTACAAAAATGATAGCATTATTCAACCAGGGCAACCTTACCTACCCACAACCTTGATCTTTTAGCCTCTCCTCGATATACTTCCTGCCAATAAAAAAAGGAGATTTCCGGATGGGCCGCGAGATATCGGCTCCCGCCCTGTTTCAGCTCGGCTATTACTGGGAAGCAAAAATCTTTCTGACGTCCGTCCGGCTCGACATCTATACCGCGCTGGCCAAGGGCCCCAAATCGGCGGCTGAAATCGCCCAGGCGGTCAACGCCGATACTACCTCTCTTGCAAGGCTGCTCGATGCGTTGGTTGCAATTGGTCTCCTGACGAGACAAGAGATGCAATACGCCAATACCCCCACCGTCGCCGAGTTTCTTGTGAAGACAAGCCCTTTCTACCTGGGGGAGTTGATGCTCCTGCAGGATGAAGAGTGGGAACATTGGGGACGGTTGGAGAAAATTGTCCAGACCGGCCGGCCGAATATAACAGGGAACATCTTTATGAACCGTCCTGAAATCGGTGAGTTGGTGCTAAAAGTGCTTCATCGCATGGGGCAGAGGGTAGCGCCGATCTTGTCGGAGAAAATTGATCTTTCACCCTATCAGACCTTGCTGGATGTAGGAGGCGGCGCCGGCACATTTTCGCTTGCCTTCTGCAAGCGCTATCCGAACCTTTCCGCAACCCTCTTTGACCTCCCACAAACCTTGCTGACAACGAAAAAACATCTTGATGAAGAAAAGATGGCCGATCGCATTCAATTGGTGGGAGGAGATTTCAACAAAGATCTATTCCCGGGAATATATGACGTGGTTTTTCTCTCGGACATACTGCATTATCAGACGTCGGAAGAAAACGCCGCGCTGATTCAAAAACTCTACCGTGCGACCAAGCCTGGCGGAAAAATTATCGTCAAGGACATGTTGATCAACCCGGAGGTATCCAATCCCGGATGGAACGCCATTTTCTCCATTCACCTCCTCGTTTATACCGAGAAAGGACGATGTTTTCCTGAAAATGAAGTACGCGGCTGGATGGAGCAAGCAGGATTCCACTCGATTGTTGAGGTGGAACGAAATACCGTACTGACGGCAGTCAAATCCAAAGGAGGTTTAGGATGAAAGAATTTTTGATGGCACCAGGCTTTATCTCCCCTTATGGCACATTCGGCGCCGATCTCTCTTCGGTATTCGCATGGATATTCACGCTCCTCTTCCTGTATGGCTGGCAACTGGCAAAAAAGGGAAAGGGGCAGAAGCACCATCTGGTGACCCTCTGGGGGATGGTCGCGATGATCGCCTATTTCACCGCTTATTACCTGGCGCGAAGTCTTGGTGCCCTCTCCCTGGAAGGGAAAGAAGGTTTTGGCGGTCCGGAATGGCTTTACGATAAAGTCTTTTCCCCCATACTAACCATCCATGTAACCGCTGTCTCACTCGGCCTGATCCTGGCAGTCTATATGATCATTCTGGGATTCAGGGCCTCTTTTATAAAAGACAGGGAGCGTTTCCTTACGGCCTCTCCTCTGAAAATGGATGAGACGTGGGTCAAATACACGCTGTATGGGGCTGCCATTCTCTTTGGGCTGGCCGCGTTTCTTCGCGGCGGTCCCTATCAGCGTTACATGGTCTATCTTTCAGGATTCCTGATCGTGGCCCTGGTGGTATTAGGGGAAAAGGGACTGGAGAAGTGGATGCCGGACGGCGGGACCCGACATCGAAAGATTGGGGCGTTCACCATGAGTCTTTATGTGATTGCCCTCTTCACAAGCACGATCACCTATGTCATGCTTTATTATCTCTATCCGGCAAAACAGATCCTCCAATAAAGAAACGTTTCTTACGTCATGTTCGCCGGTTCCCCATTTTTTAGATGGGCCAGAAAGATCGCATCTAAACTTCCCCAAAGGGAGCAAGCCGCCATCAAGAGGGCAAGATCGATCCTGCCGGGAAGCTCAACCTGAAGAACAAATCTTAAGAGATAACCCAAAATAAAAAAATAGGTGCAGGCCATCGTAAAACCGGGCCAGATGAAAAAGCGGACCCACGCCGAACGATGAAGGGGGATCGCAAGTGTCCCGGCATAGGCGGTCGTGGACAGGAGCCCCCCCACCAGGCCAACCGACAGGGTCTGATAAACCGGGTGATGAAGCTGCCCGCCGATCATCTCCCCTAAAATGCCGCCGACCAGGATAGAACATGGGAGCCACAGCAGCTTAGAGGTGGCCGCCTTGGCAAAAAGTTCCGACAGGGATCGTCCATCCGGGAAAATCGTGCGCACCCCCGCTGCCTCACGCGCCCGAAGGTAGCCGATTTCGAATCCATCGCGGGCCACCGCGCTCGCCACAAAACTAATCATTGCCGCCCGGACAATTTTATAGCCAAAGAAAAATTCCACCATTCCCAAAATCATCCAGTAGAGCCAGAAGGGATAGATCAGGCCAATTTTAATGGAAAGCCATAGCACCTCTTGCCTCCTCTCCCGAAAGAGGATGCCAACCGGTTTGCCAAACCCCTTCGCGTAGGCATAAAGCGCCACGGGGATACAGGTCAGCGACGAGAAGATCGCCATCGTCACAAGATAGCCGACATGTGATTTTGCATAAAGAAAATAACCGATCAGAAGAAAGGGGAAATAGACGGCAACTCCAGAGAGGAGGATGACCTTTAGTTTAAGCCGTCTGGCCGGCCGGTCGGCGTCTAATTGCTCGCCGTAGAGCAGGCGTAATTTGAGGCGGTGAAACATAGGGCTTATCGGAGAGATGCCTGCCAGGCAGCGATCATTTCAGCACTCACATCCACCAGAATCACTTCCCGAATTGATTTCGGTTGAAAGGCGTAGATCGTGTCGATCATCGCCTGGGCCGCATCTTTCAGAGAAACTCTTCCGACCCCCGTTCCCATCCCCGGAAGCGCAACCGATTCCCATCCTGCCTGATCCGCCAGGGCCAGCGCCGCGCGGGTGGCGAGACGGACATTCTCTACCGGTATTGTCTCTGCAGGATGGGTCATGGTTGGGGCATGAACAATTGCCCTAAATTTTGTCTTTCCTCCGGTCGTCGCCACTGCCGTGCCGACGGGAATGGGGGCCCGCGCCACTGCCTCGCCTTCAACAGCCGACCCTGCGGCCCGACGGATCACGGCTGCCACGCCTCCCCCCATCAGACCCTGGCTGTTGGCCGGATTGACAATCACCTGGGCGGGAGCTTCCAGAATACTTCCGCAAATGACATGAACCGTCATGGTCGCCTCCTACTGTCCAGCATTAGCAGCGGCCGCGAAGCGGCCATCTGTTCGCCCTGCGATGTTTCTTTATGATGTACTCGATCGTCTTCTCCATCTTCCCTTTCTTGTGCGTCAGGTCCGCCTTGGTTCCGCTCCACTCCTTCGATGCATTAGACGAAATCTTACACCCATATCGTTGCAATACGAGACGCATATTTGAAACAGTTTGATTTCCTAACCATCTTCATCACACACCTCCCATTATCTTTATCTTTGCGGCAAATATAAGGCGGCCGCTACGCCCAAAATTGATTGACTGACAGTTTTTCCCGATATCTATTATCAGCCATTTCAAGGTACCAGCACGAAGGGATTCTATGCCTGCCTCGTCCAAGAAGCAACACCCCAAACTTCTCGATGAGTTACAACAGGTGCTCCGTGTGCATCACTACTCCATTCACACCGAGCGCCCCTATGTGGACTGGATCTCCGATTCGTCCGGTTCCACGAGATGCAGTCCCCTGAAGACCTCTTGCCCACCGAACAGAAGATCGAAGCGTTCCTGACCGACCTCGCCGTACGAGGACCTGTCGCTTCCCCAACGCAGAACCAGCCCATGACTCTGTCAAATTATTTTTTGGTTTTTGCGTAGGCGTACGCAGTTTGTACATATAAGACAAAGAGGAGTTTTGTTGGGTAGAATGCCGAGTTGTTTGGAAGTTGAAAGGGGGAACTTAGCCTCCCAGTACGATCTCCACCGTGAGCTTGATCTCCCGTAAGACGGCCGCGACCTGTTGACATTCGTCGGGAGTGCCAGAAAAACAGATCGCCTTTCCTTTGGTATGGGCCTCCATGGTGATTTCAAACGCCGTCTGAAGCGACGCGCCGGTCGCTTTCTGAACCTGCAGAACCACCTCGTTGATCGTATGATGGTCGTCGTTGTAAAGGATGACATTCCACGGCGAGGCGTGCTCCTCTTCCACGCGTTTGGTTACAGCCGGATCGGCTACAACGGTCGGCCCCATCTTTATTCTGCCCCAGAGAGTTGAAGCAATCTTGCCTGGATTTCGTTCCACTCGGTCATCGGTGGATAGCAGGTCTGACGGTGACAAAGATAGACGGTGGTCTTGGCAAACAGGGCCGACTTTCCCCTGACGGGATCGGGGAGAAAGATGCTGTTTGTTCGATTGGGTTCGGTCTGGAAGAGTATCTTGTTGGGAAGATAGAGCTGGTGGATTTGGGCGATCATGCTGTCTCGCTCCTCTTTGTCTCCGATAACCACGATCTCGATCGGCTTCTTAAGGTAGAAATCGGCGGCGGCAATGAGGCTGGTTGCGGCGAAAACATTGTTCTGCATCTCCTGTGAAAAACAAGAAAGCGTCTTTTCCCCTTTTTCCAGGTAGCGAAGCTCCCCGGTGAGATGAAACAGCCGAAGCAGCCCGATGGCCGCCATCGCATTGCCCGAGGGGATGGACTGGTCGGAGGAAGGCTTAAGCCGGGCGATGAGCGATTCGTGATCGAGGGAGGTGTAGAAAAAACCTCCCGCTGCTTCATCCCAGAACTGTTCGATGAGACGGTCGGTCAAAATTCTGGCCCAGGCCATATATTGGAAAGTCGCCGTCGCTTCATAGAGGTCGAGAAGGGCGTCAATAAGAAAGGTGTAGTCGTCTAAATAGCCGTTGAGTTTCCCGATGCCGTCTTTGAACGTGTGCAAAAGGCGGCCATTGTCATAGAGATAGGTCATCATAAACTCGGCGCAGCGTTTGGCATAGGAGAGATACCTCTTCTGCCGCGTGATCTGATAGCCGTCCACGAAGGCCGTTATCATCAAGGCGTTCCAGTTGGTCAGAATTTTCTCATCCCGAAACGGTTTAATCCGAGATTCCCGGTGCGCCAAAAGTTTTTTCCTCCCCTCCCTTAAGACACGCAGAACGTCGGTCTCTGATTTGCCCGTCTCTTTCGCGAGGATTGCGGCGGGGCGCACAATCTGCAGGATGTTCTTCCCCTCAAAGTTTCCCGCAGGGGTAACGTCATAGGTTTTACAGAAAAGGACGGCGGCCTCATCGCCTAAAACCGTTTTCACCTCGTCGGGCGTCCAGACAAAAAACGCCCCCTCGCGGCCTTCGCTGTCGGCATCCTGCGTGGAATAAAAACCGCCGTGTTGGTCGGTCATCTCCCGGATCACATACTCCAGGATTTCCTTGCCGATCTCCCGGTAGGAGTCCTGGCCGGTCGCCTGGTAGGTGGCGAAATAGAGAGAGGCGAGTTGGGCATTGTCATAGAGCATTTTTTCAAAATGGGGGACAAGCCATCTTTCGTCCGTGGAATAACGGTGAAAGCCGCCGCCCAGTTGGTCATAGATGCCTCCCCACGACATTTTCCCCAGCGTGAAGGCGACCATCGAGCGATACTTCTCATCGTTGCGCTGCCTGGCGTAGCGTAGGAAAAGCGAAAGGGCTCCGGTGCTGGGGAATTTTGGCGCGCTTCCAAATCCGCCATGGGTCACATCAAAAATACGTTCAAGACTTTCCGCCGCAGACTCCAGAATGTTTGAAGGAATTTCCCCAGAGACGGCTTGGTCCATCCGCGCGACGGCATCTTGCACCGAGGCGGAGGTTTTTGCGACCTCCTCCGGTTTTTCGCGATAGGCCTCGGCTACCATTTCGAGTATTTTGGGAAATCCCGGAAGCCCATATCGGTCATTCGGAGGGAAGTATGTGCCGCCATAGAAAGGGACCTTCTCCGGCGTGAGAAACATGGTGAGCGGCCAGCCGCCCCCTCGGCGTATAAACAGTTGAACGGCGTTTTGATAAATCTGGTCCAGATCGGGCCGCTCTTCCCGGTCGACCTTAATATTGATGAAGTGGTCGTTCATGATTTTTGCGATTTCGTCATTCTCGAACGATTCATGCTCCATCACATGACACCAATGGCAGGCGGCATAGCCGATGGAGAGGAGGATCGGTTTGTTCCCCTTTTTGGAAGCGGTAAACGCCTCCTCCCCCCAGGGGTACCAGTCGACAGGATTATGGGCATGCTGTTTTAAGTAGGGGCTGCTCTCATGAATGAGCCGATTTGAATATTTACCCATGCTATTCTCCCGTGTACAGGCAGGTTGCAATTTTAATCTCCGGGAGAGAGGTTTGGCAAATTTTCAGCGTACCGGGCGGAACATTTTTCGTTTTCACAAGGCATTGGCAAGGCGCGTTGCAATTTAGCGATAGCCTCCTTTATGATGGCAAAACTCGGAGGCACCGTTGGCTGGCCATTTTATTACATTTGAGGGGATAGAAGGGAGCGGAAAGACCACGCAGATTGCCCGGCTGGGCCGTTATTTGAAGACTAAAGGGTATCCGGTATTAACCACCCGCGAGCCAGGCGGAACCCCCATTGGAGATAAAATTCGATCGATCCTTCTGAATGGAGGGAACAAGGCCATGGACGCCAGGACCGAACTGCTCCTTTATCTGGCCAGTCGCGCCCAACATCTGAATGAAGTGATCCTTCCGGCCCTGACAGAAGGGAAGATTATCCTTTGTGATCGTTTTACGGATGCAACGGTGGTCTACCAGGGATACGGCCGAAAAATCCCGTTGCGGGAGGTTACGCGGCTCTGTCGCTTTGCCTCTTTAGGGCTGCAACCCCATCTCACGATTCTTCTCGATATCGATGTCCCGTGTGGGTTGGCGCGATTGGCGGGAAGGGGCAAGATCGATCGGCTTGATCGTGAGACGCAATCGTTCCATGCCGCCATCCGCCGGGGCTATCTCCGCCTGGCCAAGGCGGAACCTCGCCGGATCGTGGTGATTTCATCGAAGGACGATCCCGATCGCGTTGCAAGTAAAATAGAGGAGGCGGTTGATGCATACATTTCGTGACGTGATCGGACATGTCCGCGCCATCAACATCCTGCAATCCATTTTACGGACGAACGAGGTACCCCAGGCCCTTCTGTTTAAAGGGGAAGACGGGATCGGAAAGAAGAGCGTGGCGCAGATCTTTACGCAGGTCTTGCTCTGCCAGGAAAATCATCGAGGGGCAGCCCATTTTATCGAGCCTTGCCACCGCTGTCTCTCTTGTCAGAAGATCGAACATCAAAACCACCCTGACTTTTCCATTGTGGCGCCGGAGGAAAGCCTTATCAAAATCGATCAGATTCGCGAGGTGCAGGGGCACATTGTTTTTAAGCCGATCGAAGGACCCAAAAGGGTGGTCTTAATTGATGATGCAGACAGAATGAATGGCCCTGCGGCCAACAGTCTGCTTAAGACCTTGGAAGAACCGCCGCCTTACGTCTTGCTGATTTTGGTAACGTCTCGGCCCGATTTGCTGCCGGAGACACTTTTATCTCGTTGCCAGAAAATTCCGTTTCACGCCCTTTCTCTCTCTCAAATTGAGACCATCTTGGTTGAGAAAAGAGGGTGGAGGATGCCTGATGCGCGGCTGGTGGCCGTTCTGGCGCGCGGGCGGCTTGGAGACGCCCTTGGCATGGAGATTGAGACTGCCCGTGAGAGGGAGGCAAAGTTATATACCCTGCTTTCCGATGAAACCCTGGCCCATTGTGACTGTATTTTCGATGTTGCGACCGCGTTCGCACGCGAGGAGAAGGATATGGAGGTCTCTCTTTGCTATCTTTTCTCCTGGTTTCGGGATGTCCTGGCGGTGCAGGCTGCGCACAACCTTGACCCTTCGCTGCTGCTCTATCCCTGGAGATATACGGAGATAAAGACGTGGGCGGCAAGGATGGATTCATCTGAAACGTGGGCGCTGCTTGCAGAGATTCGCGCGATCTGGAACGCCCTGGGTCGCAATATTAACCGAGAGCTGGCCCTTGAGGCGCTGATGATGCGACTGAAGGAGAAAACCGCAGGGCATGTGGTATCGTCTGGATAAGACCAGGTTGCATGGAAAAGCCGGAAAGGACGACAGGGATGAAGCATTTGTTTCAGTCACTCACGATTGCAGCACTTTTGACGTTAGCCGTCGGGGCTGCTGCCGACGACAAACAAGCACCGGTGGTCATCGTGACCGCATTGATGACCACAGCCGGACCGTACGGCGAGTCGTGGGTATTCACGATGACGCCGGAGGGGCGCGCATCGCTCAAAGTGGTCTATATGGGCAATCCTAGAGGCAGTCTGATGGCGCAATTCGATCTACGTGAAACAGCGATCGAAGCAATCAGAAAGGCAATCACGAGCGAGCGCTTCTTCGAGATTCCCGCGAAACTCACTCCAGAGGTCTTCGGTTTTCACAAGCCTGCCCTACAACTCGATGTGAGAGTCGGAGGCGTGTACCACAATGTCAACGTATACGACCCTGCACAACTCGGGAAGGACGCAGCCGTGGAGCGTTTCCGCAAGGTATGGAATGCCGTGTTCGCCGAATTGCCTCTCAGGCCATCATGGTAGACGGGATCGGCTAACAACCGGGTTGCGGCGGACTCGCTACGCGCCGCCGAACCGGAGCGATTGTAACGGGCCAGGCGATATGAGTAAGAGTGACCATGTTTGAGCAAGCCTTTAAGAATATCGACGACGTGCTCCGGAAGGATGCCGGGTGCACCAGCGAACTCGATTACACGGAACAGACATCCTGGCTTTTGTTCCTGAAGTACCTCGACGCGCTGGAGGCCGACCGCGCCACGGCCGCCGCGCTGGACGGCAAGTCCTACGTCCACATTCTGGATAAGCCCTACCGCTGGGCCTCATGGGCCGCGCCTAAGGGCCCTTCGGCAGGCTCAGGACAGGCGGGCAAGATAGACCACAACACCGCCCAGACCGGCGACGACCTCATCGCCTTCGTCAACGGCAAGCTTTTCCCCTACCTGCACGGCTTCAAGCAGAAGGCCACCGGCCCCAACACCATCGAATACAAAATCGGCGAAATATTCGGCGAGATCAAGAACCGCATCCAGAGC
>SBBT01000138.1 GCA_005239595.1 Candidatus Troglogloeales bacterium
ACAAACGTTTCAACTGCCGAAGGCCGGCGTTATTTCGGGCTGCTATGTGAATAGCGGGACAATCATAAGAGGAGGAACGAGGGCGCGGGTGCTTCGAGACAGTGTTGTGGTTTACGAAGGAAAGATTGGATCGCTTCGCCGTTTCAAAGATGACGTCAAAGAGGTTCAAGCCGGTTTTGAATGCGGCATTGGCATTGAGAATTTCAACGACATGAAGGTCGCCGATGTGATTGAGATCTATACGGAGGAAGCCGTCGCCGCCAAGTTATAATGGACGGGTACAAACGAGCCGATCGCGTAGGTGATCAGATTAAGATGGAGATCGCCGATATCCTATCCAAAAAGGTAAAGGACCCGCGCGTTTCATGGGTGACTGTTTTATCGGCGAACGTTTCCCCTGATCTGTCCCATGCAAAAATTTTTATCAGTGTGCAAAAGGACGAAAAGGAAACGCTTTGGGGACTGAAGAAAGCCTCTGGCTTTATTCGGTCGGAATTGGCAAGGCGATTGCCCTTAAAGCGCGTTCCAGACCTTCAGTTTGTTGTGGATCATTCTCTTGAACCGACCGCCCGTCTCTTAACGTTATTAGAGGAGATCGGTGAGGGGAATAAAGAAGACACTGGAGATGTAGAAACGGGGAATGCCCCCCTGCAATAATATGTTAACAGAAGGAATCATCAATATTGATAAGCCGTCCGGATGGACATCTCATGATGTCGTGGCAAAGCTGCGCGCAACCTTGAAGATCAAACGGGTGGGGCACGCGGGCACATTGGACCCGGGTGCAACGGGAGTCTTACCCATTTGCTTCGGCCCGGCTACCAAAATCAGCGCTCAGTTAATGGAGGGAGAGAAGGAGTACGACGTCACGCTCCGATTGGGAGAGGAGACCGATACGCAAGATGCCGATGGAAAGGTGTTACGATCGTGCGTGCCCCCCACCTTCTCCACGCCAGTTTTAGAGGAGACGCTCGCCGCTTTTGTCGGAACCATTGCTCAAGTACCGCCGATCTACTCGGCAAAAAAAATCGGAGGGGTTCCGCTTTATAAGTTGGCACGAAAAGGTTTAGATATCGAAAGAGCGCCCCGGTTCATCACCATCAAAGAGATTCGTCTGAATAAAATAGACGGGAACGACCTGTTTCTAAGTGTCGTCTGCTCCAAGGGAACTTATGTTCGCACGTTATGCGCCGATATTGGAGAGAAACTTTCTGTTTTTGGTCATGCCCGCATGATTCGACGCACCCGCTCCGGCTATTTCTCCATCGCATCGGCCATTCCACTGGCCTCATTCTTGGAGCTTTATCATAAAGGGGAGTGGGAATCTCGTGTCTTTCGAATGGCTGATGTTCTGGCGTTTTATCCCAACGCTTGTGTTGGGGCAGGGGGGTCGTCTAAAATGGAGGGCGAAGGGATATCCCCTTTGCAAAAGGAGAGGATCTATGCTTAAAGAAAAAGAGACGTTAATCAAAGATTTTGCCGTACACGAGACGGATACCGGATCGCCGGAAGTGCAAATCGCACTGCTAACGAATCGGATCACAACGCTTTCGGATCATTTTAATATTCACAAAAAGGATCATCACTCTCGGGTCGGTTTACTTCAAATGGTCAACCGCCGGAGAAAACTGCTGGATTACTTAAAAAAATCGAATGTAACCAGCTACCAAACCATCCTGAAAAGACTGGGTCTACGTAAGTAGGTGGGGTCGCCCCCACGGGCGTAATGAGTCGCCCCGTTGGGGCGACTAGCAAAGCAAGCGCTAAGCAAAGAATTTCCCCGGCACTTCAGGGGATAAGTGGGTTGTTCAGATAACAGAATCTGGCCCAAAGGTAAGAAAAACGGCCGCAGGAATACAATCATAAAAGAATTTGGGGCAACGTGCCCTGCGAGGGTTTCACCTGTTCTTTTTTAATTGTAGTTCTGTGCGCCGTCTTGTAATAAACAAACGAAAGGAAAATAAGAATGATACATCGTGTTGAGACGGAAATTGCAGGAAAGAAAATGATTTTAGAGACAGGCCGGGTGGGGCGTCAAGCCGACTCCGCCGTTTGGGTCGAATACGGGGAAACCGTTGTGCTGGTCACTGCCGTTGCTTCGTCCAAGCCGGGGATGTGGCCCGATCAGCTTCCGCTGACAGTAGATTACCAAGAGAAGTCGTATGCCGCGGGAAGAATTCCAGGCGGATTTTTCAAACGAGAAGGTCGGCCATCCGAGAAAGAAATTCTGGCCTGCCGAATTATTGACCGAACCATTCGGCCCCTTTTCCCAAAGAATTGGTTTTTTGAAACGCAGATTATTGCCTCCGTGCTTTCTTCCGATCAGGGGGGGGCTTCTGAGGTGATGGGGATCATCGGCGCCTCCGCCGCCTTAACGCTCTCCAACATTCCGTTTGAAGGGCCGGTCGGTGCGGTACGCGTTGGGCGGATCAACGGCGAACTCGTGATCAATCCCTCTCTCGCCGATATGAAAACGAGTGATTTAAATATTCTCATTTCAGGCACAGAGACCGCCGTTACAATGATCGAATGCGAATCCAAGGAGCTTTCCGAAGAAGTGGTCGGTGATGCGGTGACCTTTGGACATCAAG
>SBBT01000021.1 GCA_005239595.1 Candidatus Troglogloeales bacterium
CAATACCAAAATAGTGGAGAACCTTATCTGGCCAACTGTCACGCTTTTAGGGCGTCGGAAATCTTGATAAGGGTTCCCTTGGCATCGCCGAAGACCATCATGGTATTCGGCTGGATGAACAACGCGTTGTCAATTCCGGCAAAGCCCGGATTCATGCTCCGTTTTAAGACCATGACCATCTTCGATTTATCGACATCCAGAATTGGCATACCGTAAATGGGGCTGGCAGGATCGGTCTTCGCCGCGGGGTTGACGACATCGTTCGCCCCTATCACCAGCGAGACATCCGTTTGTTCAAATTCCGGATTGATATCGTCCATATCGATCAGTTGATCATATGGAACGTTCGCCTCCGCCAGAAGGACATTCATATGTCCCGGCATCCGCCCCGCCACAGGATGAATCGCATATTTTACGGACGTTCCATTTTTTTCCAAAAGGGTGGCAAGGTCGCGCACGGCATGCTGGGCCTGGGCCACGGCCATTCCATAACCCGGAACCACGATGACCGACTTTGCATTCCGGAAGGCATCGGCCGCTTCTTGGGGTGTACCGCTCCAGATGTTTGCCTTCTCTGCAGATGGGGCTGCTGCCGTGGCAGTTACCTGTCCAAAGGCACCAAACAGGACGTTGGTAAACGAGCGATTCATCGCCTTACACATAATAACGGAAAGGAGAAATCCCGACGTTCCATCCAAGGCCCCTGCGATAATCAACACGTTGTTTTCCAGGACAAAACCGGTCGCTGCACCGGCAAGCCCCGCATAGGAATTCAAAAGCGAGATAACGGTCGGCATGTCCGCACCGCCAATTGGCATAATAAAAAGAACGCCTAATACCATCGAAAGAATAAAGAGGATTACAAACAAGACAGCGTTGGCCGGATTAACAACCAGGTAGATGCCAATCGCCGAGGCAAGGACAAAGAGGGAGATATTGACCGCGTTCTGACCTTTATAGGTAATTGGCACGCCGGAGATAATCTCCTGGAGCTTTCCAAAGGCCATCAGGCTTCCCGTAAAGGTAATGCCTCCGAACAGTACTTCAAAGGCAAGGGCCGCCATGACAGTTGAATTGATATGGCCATTTGGGAGGAAATACTCGGCCACGCCGACCAGGGCAGCCGCCAGTGCCCCGCCCGCATGAGATAGGGCAATCCGCTGCGGCATCGCCGTCATCGGCATATAGATCGCCATCGCCGCGCCGATGGCAGAACCGACAAAGAGCGCCGTGACAATCCACTCATAGCGCACAATGTCTTTATGCAGGAGGGTTCCTGCAACGGCCAGGAGCATCCCAATCTCCGCGTAGAGGATCCCCCGTCTCGCCTTGTCAGGATGGCTTAAACCTTTTAAACCAAGGATAAAAAGGGCGCCGGATAAAAGATAGACCATCGCAATATAGCTGTCCATTATGTAATCTCCTGACGTTTCTTAAACATCTTGAGCATGCGGTCGGTAATCATGAATCCCCCCACCACATTGATGGTGGAACAGGTGACCGCGATAAACCCCAAAACGGTCGCAAAAGTGCTGTAGTCCGCACCCGCCACCACGAGAGAACCAACCAGCGATATTCCAGAGATCGCATTGGTCCCCGACATTAATGGCGTGTGCAGAAGCGGCGGGACCCGGGTGATCACCTCGAATCCCAAAAAACCGGCCAACATAAATACATACAATCCCATTTCAACTTCGGGGGACATCAACCTCCTCCTTTCGCATAGAGTTCCTTGACCTTTGGATGCGTAATTTCCCCTCGGTGGGTCACAAGGGAGCCTCGTATGATTTCGTCATTCAAATCAATCTTAATCTCTTTATTCACACAAAAAAGCATCAGAAAGTTAAACAGGTTCTTGGCAAACATCTGGCTTGCATGGATCGGCACACTACTGGGAAGATTGGTTGTGCCCACAATCGTGACACCATGCTCCACCACCGTCTGGCCTGCCTGGCTCAACTCGCAATTTCCCCCCTGTTCAACCGCAAGATCAACGATCACCGACCCCTTTTTCATATCCTTAACCATGTCGGACGTAATCAAGACAGGGGCGGTCTTCCCAGGAATGAGGGCGGTCGTGATGACCATATCCGCCCCTTTGACATGTTGATGGATCAACTCCTTTTCTTTTTTATAAAACTCCGGTGAAAGCTCCTTGGCGTATCCGCCCGCATCCTCCGTCGTCTCATGGCCCAGGTCTAACTCCACAAACTCCGCTCCCAGACTTTTGACCTGCTCCTTGACCGCCGGACGGGTATCGAACGCCTCGACCACCGCCCCCAGACGTTTGGCCGTCGCAATCGCCTGCAGACCCGCGACCCCTGCGCCGATAATCAGCACCTTCGCTGGAGGCAGGGTTCCCGCGGCCGTGGTCATCATCGGGAGGAACTTTCCAAAGGCGGACGCCCCCAGCAAAACAGCCTTGTAACCCGCAACGCTGCTCATGGAACTTAGGATATCCATCCGCTGGGCGCGGGTAATCCTTGGAATCCACTCTAAGGCAAACGCGCTGATCTTCTTCGATAGGAGTTTCTGTAAAAGAGGGACATCGGGCGAAAGGAGGGAGACCAACACAGCTCCTTCCTTCATCATATCGACCTCATGCCTCCCCTCTTTCTCATTCATGAGCGGCTTCTGAATCTTCAGAACAATCTCTGACTGCGCCAGCAGAGAAGCTGCATCCGGAACCACCCTGGCCCCGACCTTTTCATAATCCGCGTCGGAAATAAAAGAGGCCTCCCCCGCATGCGATTCCACCCATACGGCAAGACCGCCCTTGGCCATCTTATCAACCGTCTCCGGGAGAGCGGCAACCCGGTTCTCGCCAGATAGAATCTCTTTCGGAATACCAATTACCATTACAATCCTCTTTTTTCTAGAGTTTATAGAGAGAAATTTAAACCGAAATTCTTAGGTTATACACATTTTATCGACGTGTCGTCAAGTATTCGGGATAGCCTTTTTTCATACGATGTGTTGTTGCGAGGGTATCTTTTGGGGTTGATCCAATACGATTGTGCCGGGCAAAGTAAAGATGACAGGGGCTTCCCCATTGTCTGCCGCAGGGACGCCTCCATCAGATTGACTTCTTCATCTCCTCGAGCGCCTCTTTAATCTGGGCTTCAACCCCTTCACAAACAAGAGGGTCTTCGACCATATCGACAATGTCATCCTCCGTCACCGAAATAAATTTTCTTGCCTTTCCCTTTGTCAACGAGATCAGAAATCTATCGTTGGTGGACCTAGACGGGATGACCCCCTCGACCATGTGATCGATTTTCTTGAGAACTCCGAGAAATTTTGCGCGACCTTCTTCTACCTCGTCCATAAACTTCCTCCGGTGTACTTTATAGGGCCGCACGATTTCATTCTTCCCCCCACTTTAATTTTTGTCGCAACACCTGATAGTAATTGCGATGGGGGGAGCGAATTAATTTCAGGCGCTGCTGAAATGCCTGAATGTGTACGGTATCGTCCATCCGAAGGGCAAAACTCTCGTGTCCGTCAAACGTGACAATCGGCCCTGGGTGCGCGGTCTTTAACGTCACTTCAATTTCCGCAGAGGATGGAACGACAATCGGACGATTGGTCAGCATATGCGGCGAGATCGGAGTTAGTACAATGGCATCCACGGACGGATGGACAATGGGCCCACCGCAAGAAAGGGAATAGGCGGTTGACCCCGTCGCGCTGGAGACAATCAGGCCATCTGCTCGCAGCGACGTCACAAACTGATGGTCAATCGTAATTTCCAGTTTAATCAATGTCGATATCGTTCCCTTATGAAGGGTCACGTCATTTAATGCCGTCGGTTGAGGATATCGATCGCCGCCACGGTGAATAACGCTTGTCAACATAAGCCTTGAGTCGTCCAGAAATTTCTCTTTAAAAATCATCTCCAAGCTTTGGTAAAGTTCATTAAACGCCACCTCTGTCAGGAAACCGAGGCTCCCTAGATTAACGCCCAACACCAGGATATCGCGTCCTTCAATTAATCGCGCGATGGAAAGAAGGGTCCCATCCCCTCCCAGAACGATAATCATATCAACGGGAGGAACAGGACATTTTTGGGTAATATCAATCAGCGTGACTTCTTTCTCCCGTCTATGAAGCCAATCGACAAGCTTTTCCAAGATTTCTTTTCCGTCAGGATGATTGGGCTTAACGGCAATGCCGATACGTTTCACCATGGAGGCCTTTGGTTTGCGAGGTGAATTGATTTTATCTGTGCATCTTGATTGTTGTCAATTACCCCGAGACAACCATTTCCGAGACAACCATTTCCGGACAACCATTAGGAATGAGGTCGTAACCTCATAACTAAGG
>SBBT01000067.1 GCA_005239595.1 Candidatus Troglogloeales bacterium
ACGCATTATACCAGTCGGGCAGGGGATCCCCAGCTTCATACGCATGTTGTTATTCCAAATATTGGGGTTAGACGTGATGGCACAGTGGGAACTGTCCAGAGCCATCCGTTTTATGAGACACGGCTGGCGGTGGGGAGCTTGTACCAGGCAGAGCTTTCGTATCGGATGGCCCAGATGGGATATGAAATTAAGGATGGGACAAAAGGGACATTTCGCCTGGGCAATGTGAATCTATCTTTAGAGCAGACCTTTTCAAAGCGGTCTGAGCAGATTAAGGCTGTTGCATTGGAAAGGGAACGAGATAGCATTGAGGCTAGAAGAACGATTACGGCTGTGACACGGCCTGCTAAGGTCAAGACCTCACTAATAGAAAGAGAAAGCTACTGGATAGAGGAGGCAAAAGGAGTTTTGTTACAACCAGAACGTGTAGAACGTGGTACGGATTCTAAGTCTGTGCAACAGACAGGGCTTGCTGATCGTATTGCCGAGGCCTCGGCTGAGATCACAGAAAGTAAATCTGTTTTTTTAGAGCATGACCTGATTCGTGAGACGGCTAAAAGTTCTTATGGGCAGTATTCTGCTGAAATGATAAGGGACGCGGTTGCTAAAGCTCCTTTGCGTGACCTGGTTATGAAATTAAACAACAAACGGTATACGACACCGGAAATGGTTGCTATTGAGCAATCGATGGCTGAGACCGCGAAAATGTTAGTTTTGAGGCATGGGTATCGCGTGGATCCGACCATGAAGAATGTGTCGTTATCCGAAGAGCAAAAGGCCGCTGTCCTATCGGCTACCGGGGATTCTGCGCTTTCTGTTATCCAAGGAAGGGCAGGCGTTGGAAAAACAACCAGTCTGTCCGTCATTCATGAAGCATATAAACAGGCAGGATATCGCGTGGAAGGCGTGGCCCTATCCGGGCAGGCCGCGAAAGTGTTGATGGAGGAGACGGGGATTGAATCAAGGACGGTTGCAAGTTGGATACAGCAGCACGAAATGAATCATAAGACCGTCCTGATCGTGGATGAAGCTGGAATGGTGGGGTCTAAAAAGACTAACGAAATACTACAAGAGGCATGGCGAACCCGGGCAAAGGTTATCCTGGTTGGAGACGAACGGCAGCTCCAACCTATTGAAGCTGGAGGTGCACTTCATGCCGTTGATCGCGTGCTGATACGAGAGAATCCAGAATACTCGAGCCAGATATTAACGATTCGGCGACAGAAAGAAGCATGGATGAGGGATACGGTACGGGCCGCCGCCGAGGGAAGAATCGGGGACGCCATTGATTATCTACATCAACACAAGAAGGTCCACATTGATACCAATGCGATATCTGCCCGGACGGAGCTTGTAAAGGACTTCTTAAAGGGAGGAACGTCGGACAATGCCGTGGTACTTACTATGCGTAGATCGGATGCTCACAAAATTAATGAGACGATCCGAGAAGCACTTCAAGCGAGTGGACAGATTGGACAAGATGCAATTAAATTTCATAATGGGAAGGAGGAAATGCGCCTTGCGGTTGGGGATCGGGTGATGCTTAGTAAAAACGAGTATAAACTGTACGATGTTCGGAACGCGGACCTGGGAGTAGTGACTCGCATAGACGATAAGACAAAAGAGATTGCCATTCAATTTGACAATGGGACCGAGAAGAAGATAGCGACATCGGAATATGAGCATATACATTATGGATGGGCAACAACGACACATAAAGCCCAGGGGTTAACCGTAGACAGAGCTTATGTCTATGGGCACAGCGCAGAGGCCATGTCGACAGCAGAGACGACTTATGTACAGATATCGCGATCTCGTTTGGAAACGAAGCTGTACATTGTTGGTGGAGAGGTTGCCATGGAGCGACCGGCAGACATGGAGAGGTCGCATCTTAAAAAGAGTGAGTCCAGCCAGACGATCAAAGACACTCTTGATGAGATGAAGCGATCGTGGTCGAAGAGCGGGGCGAAGGATACAACACTGGATTATCAAAAGGAGGGTGGAATAACTGAAAAGACATTTGAATTGACACGATAAGTAATTTATATAAGTTATTATTAGAACTTAATTTAATCAACCCAAAGGCTCGTTAGGCGAGCCTGACGCCGCCCCTCGCTGCACTGACTGACGGGAAACGAGATGCCATTGGCCATGACCGATTACGACCCCCACTACCACGGACACCGGCGGCGTCTCTGCGAACGCTTTCTAAAATTCAGGCTGGCCGGCTTCGCTGACTGCGAGGTGGTCGATCACCTGATCGTGTCGGTACAGGACACATTCAGCTTTCGGAAGGCGGGGCTCCTGTGAGCATCGCGCCCGTCATCGCAGAACATTCTTGACGCCTACCATTCAATCCACTGAAAAACTAGCAGAAGGATCCATCCCTGCGGCGGCCCGTTCGTCCGGCCCTTGGCTTATCGCACCGGTTCCACTCACTATATAAGTTCCAACTCCGGTCGTTTTTATAACGATATCTCCAACCGCGAAGCCAGCCGTGCTTGTGTTTACTCCAATCGGGGAACCTTCTTCTGTTTGCAAAACAAGCGATGGCGGCGCGGTGATACAACTGCCTTTGGCCATGAGAACATTTTCAACAATATCTTTTCTGGGGTGCTGGAAATTTGATCCCTGTCCGGCTCCGACATTGATAACGGCCACCCTGGGTGTAAGCAGATTCATGTACTCATTGTTAGTGCTTGATTCAGAACCATGATGATTGACATCTAGGACTTCCAGGCCGTTGGCAGTCAGAAGTGAGGAGCTCCCACCTGGCATGAGAGATTTTGCCAGGGGAGATTCCACATTCGCCTGGCCTGTGGTTCTGCCCGTGCAAGTGTTGTCGGCTGCGAACTGTCCTCCTCCAAGATCACCAGCTGTTAGATAATCAAAGTTCTTGTACTGAACGAGAATAGCCACAGAAAGATCATTCTCATCCGTTACCCCTGTAGGCCCGAAACCCAATACTTCCCCATGGACTGCTACTGCTCTTGCTGTAGCCCCATCTCCAAGTTGGATGACTTGGCCTAAAGGGATTTTTGTTACGGTTCCTGCCTTCGTTCCTGCCGCGGCATTTAGAAACTGATCTATCTGAACTCC
>SBBT01000046.1 GCA_005239595.1 Candidatus Troglogloeales bacterium
AGATTCTTCCCCTGTCGCTTGAGCGCCACCCCTTTCGCTTCCACTAATTGCACCAGATCAACCTCTCGCTTAATCCGCTCAATCTCTTCTTCCGGTATCCGTGCCATCGAAAACCTCCTTTCTAAAAAAAGTGTCAAGGAAAAAATGTATTAAAAAAAGCAATTGCTAATTAAGTCGCTATATGCTAATATATATTAGTAATATAGTCAAGAAAAAAATGCTATGAAACTCCAAACGATCCCACATACCCCTTATAATGACCTCACCATGGCAGGACGTCCGCCTTTGAAAGAGGCACCTCACTTTGGTCAACAACTAACAATGTTCCGAAAAAGCAAGGGACTTACCCAAGCCGATTTGGCACAACAGCTTCACACTACACAAAAAATGATTGATTACTACGAACGACGTGCGATAAATCCTTCTGTAAATTTTGTTCGGCGTGCCGCAGAGGTACTTGGTTTTTCAGTAGATGAGCTTCTCGGACATTCGCCTAAAGTAATGCGGGGCCGGCCCGGACCGCCCTCCAAGTTAGAACTTTATCTTGAGCAATTGCGACACTTGCCGCGTAAGGATCAGAAATTTGTAACACAATTTCTTGACACCTACTTGGAAAAAGCCGTTAGGCTATAAAGAGTAAGCAGAAAGGAATAAATATGACAATGGAAACATTATTATCAGAGGCGTTACAAATGCCTCTTCAAGAGCGGGCCATCATCGCTGAACGCCTCATCTCAAGCCTCGATACAGCTATTGATCCCGATGTGGAAACGGCATGGCAGCAAGAGGTACAAAACCGGTTGGACAGAATGGAAAAAGGGGAACTAACATTTCTCCCATGGGAGGAAGTGCGACGCCAGTTAAGGAACCGATCTGGTGCGACGGATTGAGGTTAGTTCTGACGTATATGAGGAAGTAGAGGCAGCCCGATCTTGGTATGAAGCAAAATCATCCAATCTGGGGTTAGAATTCCTCGATGAACTTGATCGAGCAATTGAGACCATCACACAATCACCTCAAAGCTGGTCACCCTATGTGGGTAAAACCCGCCGCTTTTTCCTGCATCGTTTCCCTTTTGCGGTCATCTATCAATACGATGATGTTCGAATTAGAATCTTAGCCGTGATGCACTTACGTAGAAATCCTGAATATTGGCGAAAACGAAAATAAGGGGATAGCCAACCAACTAACAAAGGAAGGGCAGCGTAAGGAAAAAATTTTGACCAAGCCCGCGGCGCCGCCCGTTTGATCCGTTCGGTCACGTGCATTGCAAATAAAGAGACGCAATGCACGCGCCCTCACTCCAGCCCCCCGCCCGCCCCGCCGCAGGGCGAAAAAGGGGTGGGAAAACACCGCTTCAGGGAATCGTCTGTCACAGGCATTGCAAGAAAGAGCAATGGCCTGCGCCAGACCCTTCCGCTAAACATAATGGGTCGTTATCATCCGTGAAAGAACGCACGGCTGATAACGCTTCATTATGTTTTATTTTACCACCCCTCTTTCCCCCTGCGGCTCCCGTCTGCCCTAAGGGCTCCCTAAAGAAAAGAGCTTTTAAAATAAGGAAAAGGGGGGCAAAAAAGAAGAGGGTCAAAACGGACACCCCTCCTTCTCGGTCTTCCCCTCAATGTACGGGCATTCCTTCACGTGAACCGTCACACGGCTCTCATACCCCTTATACCGAACAATAATCTCCGTCTTACCAGGACCAGTGGCCTGCACAAGGGCGTAGGGAACACGCCGTTCATCTTCCGTTTTTTCCCATTGCCCCGGAGCAAACACCTTTGCCACTTTCTCATTCAGACTTTCATAAGTCATATCAGGGTGCCCTACAATTCTTCGGTTCACCCCATCAGAATAGGTTGCACCCACTGATAACTGTCGTTCACTAAAGGCCCCAAGTGCAACTAGTTCCCCGCTTGGTTTACGAGCAATATCTGGAAAGGTCTCGTTATCACCAGAAAATTTGGCACGAATCGACTGCACCGTGGTGGTGGGGGGGAGGACAACAGTTAGGGTAACCTTGGCGGGTCTGTTCACCCTATTCCCCTCTTTCGCTACACCTATAAACGCATTAATTGCTAACCTCCCATCGGCATCTTTCGGAATCGTATACCGACCTCTATACGGCAACGACTTCACAACCTCACGAAAACCATCAGAAGACCTCCCTACCGCCACAAACACATTCTCAAACGCCTCTCCTGGCTCAGACTCCACCTCAAACACAATCTCATCCCCTACCGTAACAACCTGCCCCTCCCGAACCCCTTTAATCTGCAAACCCCAAGCAGGCACACTCCAAAACAGAACAAACCCATACATCACAACATTCATTAAGTTCCTCATAATCATAGCCCTTCCTATGGCGCACCAAAAGCAGACGACTTAGGCGACATCTCCAACAAATCCCTTACACGATCAACCACTATTTTTTGGTTATAAATCGTGATGTGATCAATGTCCCTATCCGGCCCAAATGAACTGACACGATCACCACTTAATCC
>SBBT01000064.1 GCA_005239595.1 Candidatus Troglogloeales bacterium
CATTGGAATGGATGGACAAACCCCTTTGGAAAAGTTAAACGCAAAAGACCCGATCATCAACGCGCATATCGTTTGCTTCCCCGTCCTACTGATGGAAAGTGTTATCAAATATGCAGGCCTCATCCACGCCTTCCTCAAACGAAAACCCATCCCAAAGGGTGGTAAGTATGTCTATACCAATTACCTTTCTTAGAGGAAAGACAACGGCGCGGGGGATATAAAGGAGCCATGAAGAGGGCTATAGATCTTCGAGGGTATCTTCCGCCAGCAGGCCTTTCAGCGTATCGTCTTCGTCCTGAGCAAGCAGGGTTGCGACCTTTTTTTGAAGTTGTTTCGCCTCTTCCCACGATTCCGAAAAAATCAGCGCTTCGGTATAGGAGGAAGAGGGACCCAGCCTTGCCTCGGGATAGGAGCCTTGAAGGGTTTCTAGCTGGGAGATTTCTTTAAACCGGACCCAGACGGCCGGCCTGGTTCTAGCAGATAACCGGGGGTCAACCGACGCCGGGTTATCTGTGAAACGATACCAGTAGAGGAAAAATTCATGAAGCCCCTCGTCCTCCTCATCGGGAGGCACTTGCGTGGCCATGACCGCGTAAACGTCTGCCTTCATGCGATTTTACCTCGCCGCCGCAGCGACAGCGCGTTTTAAACCGAGGTACGGTACGCGGCGGCGGAGGACTTCTTTCCCTTCTTTTCTCGCTGTTCGTTTAAGAAGGCCTGCGCCGCGGAAAGACGGGCAATCGGCACACGGAAAGGGGAGCAGCTGACATAATCGAGCCCAATCTGATGACAAAAGACGACGGAGTTTGGCTCTCCGCCATGTTCTCCACAGATGCCCACCTTCAGTTGTGGGCGGACAGACCGCCCCTTCTCCACCCCGATCTTCATAAGCAATCCCACCCCCTCCTGGTCAATGGCAACAAACGGATCCTGATCCAATATTCCCTGCCGGATGTATTCGGGCAGAAACCGACCGGCATCATCGCGGGAGAGGCCGAAGGTCGTTTGCGTTAAATCATTGGTTCCGTACGAAAAGAATTCTGCTTCCCTGGCAATCTGATCCGCCAGGAGGGCCGCACGAGGGAGCTCAATCATGGTTCCAATGGTGTAAGAGATTCTCTGACGATATCGACCCATCGTCTCGTCGGCGATCTCAACGCAAAGCTTCTTGAGTTGTTGAAACTCTTTCACATGGCAGACCAGCGGGATCATGATTTCCGGCAAAACCTTTGTCTTGCTTTTCACCAGTTCGCAGGCCGCTTCAAAGATCGCCGTTACCTGCATCTTGTAGATTTCAGGATAGGTAACACCGAGTCGGCAGCCGCGATGCCCCAGCATCGGATTGAATTCGTGCAGCCGCTTACTCTTTGATCGGAGCGTTTCCACCGGGACATTCAATTGACGAGAGAGCGTCTCTAAATCTTCCCTGGTTTGGGGAAGAAATTCATGAAGAGGGGGATCCAGGAGGCGAATGGTGACGGGATAGCCTTTCATCTCTTTGAATATTCCGATGAAATCTCCCTTTTGCATCGGAAGGAGTTTGGCTAGCGCCATCTGCCGTTCTTCGAGCGTGTTGGCAAGAATCATCTCTCGAACCGCCCCGATGCGCCCTTCCTCAAAAAACATGTGCTCGGTACGGCAGAGGCCGATTCCTTCCGCGCCAAATTGACGTGCGATCCGGCTGTCACGCGGGGTATCGGCATTGGTTCGCACCTTTAAGGTTCGAATGGCGTCGGTCCATCTCATCAGCGTCTTGAAGGCACTGCTAAGTTCCGGCTGAATCAGGGTGACCTTGCCGATAATAACCTCCCCCGTTGATCCGTTTAAGGTGATGTAGTCTCCATCATTGACCGTGATTTTCCCCACGCTGAATTGTTTCTTGGCCTCGTCCACGATAATTTCGGAACAGCCTGCGACACAACATTTTCCCATACCGCGGGCAACGACGGCCGCATGCGACGTCATCCCGCCGCGCGCGGTCAGTATTCCTTCTGCCGCATCCATTCCACCGATATCCTCTGGAGAGGTCTCCGCCCGCACCAGGATCACGGTTTCGTGCCGTTCCGCCATACGTTCTGCCTCGTCAGCGGAGAAGACGACCCTTCCAATCGCAGCACCGGGAGAAGCAGGGAGCCCTTTGGCGATTACCTGAAGTTTTTCCTTTGGATCAATCATCGGATGGAGCAGCTGATCGAGGGAGATAGGGTCAATTCTCAAGATGGCCGTCTCCCTGGTAATCAGTTTTTCTTTAACCATGTCGACGGCGATTCTAACCGCGGCGGCGGCGGTCCGTTTTCCAACGCGGGTCTGAAGCATATAGAGCTTCCCTCGCTGGACGGTAAATTCAATGTCGAGCATATCGCGGTAATGCCGCTCTAATTTCTTGTAAATAGACTGAAGCTCGCGATAGACGGCGGGAAGCTTCTTCTTTAAGGCGTCAATCGGCAATGGCGTGCGAATTCCCGCGACCACGTCCTCTCCTTGCGCGTTAAAGAGGAACTCTCCAAAGAATCGCCGTTGGCCGGTAGCCGGATCACGGGTAAAAGCAACCCCTGTCCCCGATGTCTCTCCCATATTTCCGAAAACCATTGAAACCACACTGACTGCCGTTCCCCAATGGTCCGGAAGATTATTAAGCCGGCGGTACGTAACGGCCCGCTGGCCAAACCACGAGTTAAAGACGGCATTAATCCCGAGGCGAAGCTGCTCCAGCGGGTCTTCCGGGAAGGTGCGTCCCGTTTCTTCAAAAATAATCTTTTTAAAGGTCAGCGTCAGTTCTTGAAGGACCCCGGCGGAAAGATCGGTATCGTAATGGACGCGCAATTGGGTCTTCTTCTCCTCCAGCGCTTTTTCAAAGCGATCCCGTTTAACCCCCATGACCACACTGCCAAACATGGAGATAAACCGGCGATAGGCATCGTAGCCAAACCGCGCATCGCCTGATTGCTTGATAAGACCCACAACGGTCTGGCTGTTTAGGCCAAGATTCAAGACCGTATCCATCATGCCAGGCATCGAGGCCCGAGCGCCTGACCGCACGGAGACCAGGAGCGGACGATCCTGATCGCCGAAACGTTCTCCCGTTACCTGTTCTACCCGTTTTAGCGCGGCCAGGACCTCCTCCCACATCCCTTTGGGGTAGCTTTTCTTTCCATGAAAGAATTCAATGCAGGCCTCTGTGGTGATGGTAAAACCGGGGGGAACGGAAATCCCCAGACGGGTCATCTCGGACAGGCCCGCCCCCTTTCCACCCAAGAGATCCTTCATGTCTTGGCGTCCTTCGGCATGGCCGTTACCAAAGAAATAGACATACTTTTTCGCCTGTCGATGCGATGAATTCTTATGACCGGACAAGGGTTCCTTTCCTTTTGACATGCCTATCCTCCTGAAATCTTTGAAAAATCTCCATAGGAATTAAACAGTTCGCAAACCTGCTTCATAAGGGCAAGGCGGTTCTCCCGCAGCTTCGGGTTGGGATCCATCACCATCACCTCGTTAAAAAATTGGTTCAATGGTTCATAAAGGGTTGCCAGCAGGGAAAAGCCCTGCTGAAAATCAAGACCCGCTTGACCGATCTTTTCTCTGGACGCCTTGATCGCCTCGTGCAGACGCGTTTCCGATGCCCCCGTCAGAAGCGTGAAATCGATGCTTCCTTGAAAGTCTTTTGGCAGGATGCGCATCGCCCGCCTAAAGGCCGTCATCATCGGTTCAAAGAGCGGCATTTTTGAAAATTGAGACAACGCCCTTGCACAATCGATCCTGTTTTTGGGATAGGTCAGTTCAGACGAGAGGACCGCATCGATAACATCATAGCGAATTTCCTGCGCCTGAAGAAAGGAGATCGCCCGTTGTCTTAGGAATTCCATGACATGGGAATGAATCGTCTCCCTGGGGAATTTGCCTTGCGCGGTATAAGCATCGATGGCGTTGGCAATAAGGTCAGCGAGGGAGACTTTTGCCAGCGGGCCATCTGCCGCCATCATTTGAATCAGGCCTAACCCTTGACGGCGCAGGGCGTACGGGTCTTCCGATCCGCTGGGGGTAAGTCCCACGCCAAAACAGCCCACAATCGTGTCGCATTTATCGGCGACGGACAGAATTTGTCCTGCAAGGGTTTTGGGAGGCATGTCTCCCGACGTGCGCGGGGCATAGTGTTCCTTGATGGCGTCGGAAACGACCGTGGACTCTCCATCCAGGCGGGCATAAATCTCTCCGATGGTTCCTTGCAGAGAGGGAAATTCACGAACCACGCCCGTCAAGAGATCACATTTACATAAACGCGCGGCGCGTTCCAGGTCGGGGATCAGCCTCTCACAATCGGAGCTTCTGGCAAGAAAAGCGACGAGCCGGACCAGACGATCACCCTTTTCGGAAAGCGATCCTAATTTCTCCTGAAAGGTCACTCCTTTGAGGGCGCCAGTCAAATCGGCGAGCCTCTTTTTGCGATCCTGCTCGAAATAAAACCTGGCATCGGAAAGGCGCGCCCCCAAAACCCGTTCGTTTCCACGAATAATGGTTTTCACCGCTTTCGTCTGATGATTGGTGATGGCAATAAAATAGGGGAGGAGTGCTCCTGAAGGGGCGATGACGGGAAAATAGCCCTGGTGTTCCTTCATAGGGGCGATAATAACCTCTTTCGGGATGCCGGACAGCTGATAGGCGCCGCAAATGGCAACCGGATACTCGACCGTGTGGACCGCCTCCCAGATGAGGCGATCGTCTTCTTCCACGATTCCCCCGCATCGCTTCGCCTGTCGCCTGATCTCCTCTTGAATGAGGTTAAAGCGCTCGTCTGGATCAATTAAAACGAAGCGCCGGCGCATCTCTTCCTGGTATGAGGTGAAATTTAAGACGGTAAATGGGGCCGGTGCCATCAACCGGTGGCCATACGAGGTTGCCCCTGTCTTGACCCCTGCGTATGTAAAGGGAACAACCTTGTCTGCGTAGAGGGCGACCATCCAGCGAATGGGACGGACGAAAGCGCATGACTGGTTCGTCCACCGCATGGCCCTGGGAAATGAAAGCCGGGCGATCATATCGGGAAGGACCTCTTTTAAAAGGAGGCCCGTCTGCCGGCCGGCCTCCTTTTTCTCGAAGGCAAGATATTCCCCTTTCTCGGTAGTAATGACACTAAGGCGGGCAACATCAACCCCCTGTGACTTTGCAAAACCACAGGCCGCCGGGGTCGGTTTTCCATGGGGATCAAAGGCGATCTTTTTAGGGGGACCGATGATCCTCTCGGATTTCGCATTCTGACGGGGAGAGAGATTCGGGACATAAAGGATCAGACGGCGGGGGGTCCCATACGTTTGAGGCCGTCCCGAAGGAATGCCTGCCTCCTCAAAACATTGCTCGGCGAGCCGAGCAAGCTGGTGTAACGTGACGGCCATGACGTTCGACGGGATCTCCTCCGTCCCGATCTCCAGGAGGAGATCTCGTACCGTCTCCCGCTTGGGGCCGGAAGTTCTGGAAGGGGCACGCTTAGAGGGCATAGACCTTCTTTGCCACATACCCTTCCGCGCAGAGACGGGCCAGGGCGCGAACACGCCCGATGTATCCTGTCCGCTCGGTCACGGAAAAGGCGCCGCGGGCATCCAAAAGGTTGAAGAGATGGGAGCATTGGATGCAGCATTCATACGCGGGGAAAATGAGCCCCACTTCAACCAGGGCCCGTCCCTCCTCTTCGGTCTGTTGAAAGGAGACGATCAGCCGATGAATGTTCGCCTCGTTAAAATTGTATCTTGAAAACTGCACCTCGGTTTCATGGTGGACCTCTCCGTAGGAGACTTCCTGATTCCATGCAAGGTTAAAGACAGAATCGACTTCCTGGAGATACATGGAAACCCGTTCCAGGCCGTAGGTGATCTCCACCGATATTGGATTAAGCACAAGGCCGCCTACCTCTTGAAAATAGGTAAACTGTGTAATCTCCATTCCATCGAGACGGACTTCCCACCCTAATCCCCAGGCCCCGAGCGTCGGAGATTCCCAATCATCATGGATAAAACGGATATCATGATTCTCTAAGGCAATGCCGAGGGTTGCAAGGCTTTCCAGGTAAAGGGTCTGAATATTTTCCGGTGCTGGTTTTAAAATAACCTGGTATTGATAATAATACTGGAGTCGGTTTGGGTTCTCCCCATAGCGGCCGTCGGTGGGGCGGCGAGAGGGCTGAACGTAGGCTGCTTTCCACGGGTTGGGGCCCAAGACGCGGAGAAAGGTGGCGGGATGAAAGGTCCCCGCCCCGACTTCCTTGTCATAGGACTGAAGAATCACGCAACCTTGGTCAGCCCAGAACGCATGGAGCGATAAAATCAGTGCTTGAAATGTGAGAGGGCGCTTTGTCCGCGGAGGCGTTTTTTTAGAGGCCAGTTGTTTCAACAGGGGTCCTTGCAGGAGAATTCCTTAGATCGGTCAATCAATTTTCAAAGTAACAAAGGGGGGATAGGTTGTCAAGCAAAAGGCAAAAGGGACAGGCCACCGTAGGCCCAAAAACCTGGTTTTGGAATTCACGGTAGCGCACGATACCCTTGTATTCCCAAAGCCCTGTCAGATAATATGGTCGCATCGGGAGAGTCGCTTGTCTGTTCGTTCCCAGCCGGGATAAAAAAGCGCAGGGATAGACCCTATTCGACGCTGGCTTTATATTATAGACCCACTTTACTTCACAAAACCTTGGCATGAACCCTAATTTCGTAAAATTAAGGAACCGTTGAATAGAAAAAAATTGAAAATTGGAATCATGCTGGATTCCTATGACGTGGCCGCATGGGAATATGACTTAATCGAACAAATGATCAATTCGAGCTGCACGGAATGCCCGCTTATTATCTTAAATGACCGTCCGGTTGTTGCTTTATCCAAGTTTAAGATCTTTTGGAAAAAAAGACGGACGTTGGTCTACCACATTTTTAATAGCATTGATGAACGCCTGTCCCGAAACAAGGTGGATGCATTTAAGATAAAAAACCTATCTGAAATATTGTCAGGCGCCCAGGTTATTCGAGTTAAACCGATTCAGAAAGCATCCCTCGATTATTTTGAGCCAGATGATATTGGGCGTATTAAAGAATACGGTTTGGACATTTTAGTCAGAATTGGGTTTAGGATTTTAAGAGGGGATATCTTTAAGGTTTCCAGATATGGCGTATGGTCTTACCACCACGGAGATAATCGGATCAATCGGGGAAGCCCCCCTGGATTTTGGGAGGTTGTCGAGGATCAACCCGAAACAGGGATTATTTTACAACGTCTAAGTGATAACCTAGATGGGGGACAGGTCCTCTATCGGTCATGGACGAAAACAGATCCCTTCTCGCCCGCAAGAAACAGAGGTTACTGCTATATGCGGTCGGTTCCATTCTTAAAGAGGCAAATCGCACTCCTCTATCGCTTAGGGGAAGATCGATTTTTCACGGGAATAAAGAAGTTTGAGCGGGAGTTCGATTTTTACGACAATAAACTCTATAAAATACCATCGAACCTTGTGATGTTGTGGCTTACGATAAGGCTCTCTGGAAGGATCATTTATCGCGTTTTTCGGAATAGATTCTATTCAGACCGGTGGCATCTATTGTTTGATTTGAAAAGCGATCTATCCACCTCCTTTCGCACCTTTAAAAAGATACCTCAACCGAAAAATCGGTGCTGGTCCCATCCACATCTCCTTCATGTGGATGGCCGCCACTACATTTTTTTTAAAGAGTCTCTCCCTCCGGTTAAAAAAAGCCACATCTCTCTCATTGAAATAGATGAACAACGGAACATGGGCAATCCCACCAAGGTTCTTGAGAGAGATTATCCCCTCTCTTATCCCTTTGTCTTTGAATGGGGAGGCCACTATTACATGGTGCCGGAATCTTCTGCGAACAAAACGATTGAACTCTATGAGAGCCTCAACTTCCCGTACCGGTGGGGATTTAAAATGACCCTCATGGACAACATCGTGGCATCAAACACGACATTATTCTACTATCGGGAAAAGTGGTGGCTTTTCACAGCGATCGCCGAAAACGAAGGCACCTCTCCTGATGACGAGCTGTTCCTTTTCTTTTCAGATCAGCTGTTTACCAGTAAGTGGGAGTCCCACCCCTTCAATCCGATTGTGTCTGATGTAAAAAAAGCGAAGCCTGCAGGCAAGGTCTTTGAAAAAAACGGAAAAATCTTCAGGCCTTCGCAAGATTGTTCTCAAAGGGCCGGTTGCGGTTTTCATTTAAACGAAATTGTGTCTCTCTCGGAAACAGAATACCACGAAAAATCAGTGGCCCATGTGGAACCTCATTGGGATAAAGCGGTGCGCGCAACGAAGACCTTCACATACGAAAATGGGCTGACCATCATTGATGCGATGGAAAAGAAGTTTCGGTAAAAGAAGAAAAGAAGTTTCTCCCTTGACATTAGCTGTTTATTCTTCTACCCTCCGGCTGCTTTTCTGAAACTAAAAAGGGCTTTTTTATGAGAGAGTGGGGGCGTGTTTTTATCGCAGGACTGTTTGTCTTTTGGTGCATGGGGCCCTCTCCCCTTTTTGCGGGACATGCCACCCCGTCTGACGGGCACGACCTCATTCAGATAGGCATAGCCGCCCTCCAGATCCAATATGCCAACGATGCAAGCGAGGGGATACTGAGCGGCACGGGGAGCAGCACCTTTTTCCTGAGGCGCGCGGAAGTTCATGCGAAGGGACGGCTCAACCAGGGAATCGCCTATAAGGTTGAATATGACCTTGTACCTGAAAAAGCACTTCTTGGAGACGCCTATATCGATTTTATCGGCGATCCGAGGATATCGTTGCGGCTCGGCCAGTTTCGCATCCCATTTGGAATTGAGATACAAACCTCTTCAAAGAAGCTTCCCTTTATCAACCGGATGCTGATAACCAATCCGAACAATGAACAGGAAAGTTCAAAGGGGATTACGAGTGTGACATCGGGTCTTATCCAAGATAGGGATATCGGCATGCGGGTTTCCGGCAAGGGGGCATCCGCCTCCTACGCCATAGCCGTCGTCAATGGCTCGGGTAAAAACACCTCGGATAAAAATAGCGCGAAAGAGGTCATCGCGCGCCTAACCGCCCGGCCCTTCAATGGGTTAACATTGGGAAGCTCGGCTTATCTTGGAAAGGAGCCGACTCAAAATGCGCGGCGAGATCGATTCGGGGGCGATCTTGAGTTTCAACAGGGCGACTCCCTTTTGGTCCGGGCCGAGTTGGTGACAGGAAAAGCTGGGGGAGTGAAACTTGACGGTTACTATGCCTTCCTGGCTTATCGGGTATTACCCAACGTAGAGCCGGCTATCCGGCATGAACGGATTGATCCCAATACCGGGGTTTCCGGTGATGAAATCCGTCGAACAACCGTTGGCGTTAACTATTATGTGGCAGACAACATAAAATATCAGATTAATTACGAATGGCGAAAAGATTCAGCCAAATCCAATATGGACAATATGGCGCTGGCTCAATTGCAGCTTAGTTTCTGATATGCCTCTGTTTAAAATGGGCGTAAAACGCCTCTCTCTTTTTGCGCTGATCTGGATCTGCCTCTCCGGGGGAGCCCCTTTCGTCCAGGCCGCCTCCCTTATCAATGGGGCGGGAGCAACCTTCCCCTATCCGATCTATTCAAAGTGGTTTGATGAATTTACCAAAACCCATCCGGAGATCCGGTTTAACTATCAGTCGATCGGCTCCGGCGGCGGGATTCGACAGGTTTCAGCGGGAACCGTTGATTTTGGGGCAACCGATGCCCCCATGACCGACGAACAGAAAAGTAAGTCCAAGGTGGGACTGCTTCATTTCCCAACCGTGTTGGGAGGCGTGGTCCCCGTCTATCATCTTCCGGAAGTTTCGGGAGAGATCAATTTCACGGCAGAAATCCTTGCCGACATTTATCTTGGAAAGGTTGTACGATGGAACGACCCGAAGATCGCAAGGGCAAACCCTTCTATAAAATTCCCCGAAAAAGCGATTTCCGTGGTGCACCGCTCCGACGGTTCCGGCACGACCTACATCTGGGTCGACTATCTCTCTAAAATCTCTTCCGAATGGCGGGAAAAGGTGGGGATCGGTGCATCCGTCAAGTGGCCCGTGGGCCTGGGTGGAAAGGGGAACGAAGGGGTGACCGCCATGATCAAGCAGCTCCCCTATGCCATCGGCTACGTGGAACTCATCTACGCGGAGCAAAACGCCCTTTCCTTCGGAAAAGTGCAAAATGCGGCGGGGGAATTCATCAAGGCTGATTTGGCAAGCCTTACGGCCGCCGCTGCCGCAACCAAGATGCCCGATGATTTCCGCGTGAGCCTGACCAATGCCCCCGGCAAGGGGGCCTATCCACTGGCCAGTTTCACCTGGCTCCTGATTCCAGAAAAAATAGCAGATCCGGTCAAAGGGCGCGCCATGGTTAATTTCTTAAAATGGATGCTGCATGAGGGGCAGGCGCTGGCTCCCCTCTTAGCCTATGCCCCGCTCCCGAAAGAAACTCTCTCAATGGCAGAGGCGGCCATTGCTAAAATCCGTTATTAAAAATATCCAGCTAAAACGTTTCAAGATAGCCGATCCTCTCTTTAAGAGGACCACGTGCCTTGCAGCCGGCCTTGTGGTTATCCTGACCTTCCTTCTCTTTTTCTTCATTGCCCGGCATGCCCTCCCTTCGATTGAAGCCTTTGGATGGAGCTTTCTTTATGGGTCACAATGGGATCCGGTCAGCGAACAGTTTGGAGCCGCTCCTTTTATCTATGGAACCTTAGCGACATCGGCCATCGCCCTTATGGTAGCAACGCCGATCGGAATAGGGACGGCGATTTTCCTCTCGGAACTCGTTCCGTCCTGGCTTTCCGGGCCCCTCTCTTTTCTGATCGATTTGTTGGCTGCCATCCCCAGCGTACTCTACGGCCTGGTCGGCATCTTTGTCCTTATCCCCTTGATGCGCTCATCGATTGATCCCGCCCTCTCTGCCCTGCTTGGGGTTTTTCCACTTTTTGAATCATCCACTTACGGTTTTGGAATCATGACCGCGGGATTGCTCCTCTCTATTATGATTATCCCGTTTATTGTCTCTGTCTCCCGCGAGGCGCTCCTCGCCGTGCCGCTGATACAGCGTGAGGCGATCTTATCCCTTGGCGCGACCCGATGGGAAATGGTCACAAAGGTGGTTCTCCCCATGGCAAAAAGCGGCCTTATCGGATCGCTCTTCCTTTCCCTCGCCCGCGCCTTGGGCGAGACGATGGCGGTCACAATGGTGGTTGGGAATCGGCCCGAAATTCGGGCTTCCCTTTTTGAGCCGGGACATACCCTGGCTGCCGTGATCGCCAACGAGTTTGCCGAAGCGGTTTCTGATCTTTATCTGGCAACCCTTATTGAGATTGCCCTGGTTCTCTTTGGTGTAACGTTGATTATTAACGGAATAGCCCGCCTCTTCGTCAGACGTTCTGTGGGAGGCAAACCATGACCTTTTTGAAAAACCGGTCTATCCATGACCTCCGAAGAAAACTGACCAGTGCGTTCTTCTTTTCCGTTACCACCCTTTGCGCCCTCTTTACGATTGGAATTCTCTTTTTTATTCTGGGATACATCCTTTATCAAGGATTTTCCTCCTTAAACGTGAGTTTGTTTACAGAGCTTCCCAGGGCCGTGGGAGAGGAGGGAGGCGGCATGGTCCATGCCATCATCGGCACGGGAAAACTGATTCTCCTGGCAATGATGATCGGTACGCCGATCGGCCTCCTCGGAGGTATTTACCTCTCTGAATACGGTCAGAAGGGGGGGGGCCTGGTACGATATGCCGCTGATCTTTTAAACGGTGTCCCTTCCATCGTGATCGGAATTTTTGTCTATACCATCCTGGTACTTTGGATGGGACATTTTTCCACCCTTGCCGGCGGGTGCGCCCTGGGAATCATGGTCATTCCGACCGTCTTGCGCGGCACAGAAGAGTTCCTCAAGGTGGTACCCCCCTCCCTGCGGGAAGGGGGCCTCGCTCTGGGATTGTCCGAATCGAAAACGATCTGCCGGATTGTACTCCCAGCGGCTTTAAGCGGAATACTCACCTGTGTTATGCTCGCAGTCGCCCGTGTGGCCGGCGAGACGGCACCGCTGCTCTTTACCGCCTTTGGAAACCGCTATTTCAGCGAGGGATGGCTTGAGCCGACCGCATCACTTCCTGTCATGATTTATACCTATGCCATCTCCCCTTATCCCGATTGGCAGAGGCAGGCATGGGCGGGAGGGGTTATCCTCTTGATCCTCGTTCTTGTGGCAAATGTGGTGTCGCGGCTGATCCTCCGTGGCGATAAATCCTAGGGGTTTTGGATGAAGCCCGTTATCGAAGTCGACCGTCTCTCTGCCTGGTTTGGGACAAACCAGGTTCTACAGGGTATTACACTTTCAGTCTCATCGCATGAAATTACCGCAATTATCGGACCTTCCGGCTGCGGGAAATCAACCTTTATCCGATGCTTAAATCGGATGCACGAAGTAGTGCCAGGGGCACGGGTTTCAGGGTTGGTCGTCTTAAATGGCGAAGCGATCTACGGCGCCGACGTCGATCCCGTCTTAATCCGAAGGCGCGTCGGAATGGTTTTTCAAAAGGCCAATCCTTTCCCCACTATGTCGATTTACAATAATGTGGCGGCTGGCCTCCGTTTAAATGGCGTGACAAAAAGGTCGATCCTGGATGAACGGGTAGAGACGAGCTTACAACAGGCGGCCCTCTGGGATGAAGTCAAAGGACAGTTGGATAAACCGGGGACCTCTCTTTCGGGAGGGCAGCAGCAGCGTTTATGTATTGCCCGTGCGCTGGCGGTTCATCCGGAAGTCCTTCTCCTGGATGAGCCGACTTCTGCGCTGGATCCCATTGCCACCGGACGGATTGAAGGCCTGTTGCGGGAGCTGAAAAAGAGCTATACCATCGTCATTGTCACGCATAATATGCAGCAGGCGGCCCGTATATCGGATTATACCGGGTTTTTCCTTATGGGGGAACTGGTGGAGTTTGATGCAACATCGAAAATCTTTACCAATCCGAAAGATGAGCGGACAGAAGATTATATTACCGGAAGATTTGGTTAAGCGGGGGAGAATCATGCAACGACATCTCGAAGAGGAACTGACCCGGCTTAAGGGAAAGATCCTAAAAATGGGGACGCTGGTTGAGAACCAGATCGCCTCCTCTATTAAGGCGTTGGTCGAGCGAGACAACCGCCTCGCCCAACAGACCATCCAGAACGACCATCAGGTCAATGCGATGGATGTGGATATTGATGAAGAGTGTATCCGATTGTTGGCTCTCTACCAACCGGCAGGACGCGATCTTCGGTTTATCACCACCGCCATGAAGATCACCACTGATTTAGAAAGGATGAGCGATCTTTCCGAAGATATCTGTGAGCGGGCTATTGAGCTCTCGGAAGAACCTCTCCTTAAACCATATATCGACATCCCAAGGATGGCACAGAAAACGGAGCAGATGGTGAGAGAAGCACTTCAGGCCTTTGTCAGCAAAGATGCCGTCCTGGCCAGAAAAGTCTGTTTGGATGATCAACCGATTGACGACTTAACCCATCAGATTTTTAGAGAACTCTTAACCTATATGGTGCAAGATCCGGCCACGGTCACCCGGGCAATTCGGATCAGCTTTATCACCAAATACATTGAGAGGATTGCCGATCATGCCACCAATATCGCCGAGGTGGTGGTCTATCTGGTTGAAGGGAAAATTATCCGTCATATCAAAACAGAGGATTAAAAAAACCGTAGGGTGCCGATAGCCCGGGTAGGAGGGAAGGCTGTTACGAGTTGAGTCTGCTTGGGGCAACGCGATCGGTTGCTATCCTCCTATCAGGGCGAGAACGCCGTTCCACCCCCTGATAGGTTTTTTGGGACTCCACCTCTTTTAATAATTGCGCGTTGAGATAAATCAGGACCTTCATCGTATCGATTCCCTCTTCCGAACCGGCTGAAAGAAGATGAAATCCTTTTTCAAAATCGGACAAGGCAAACGAATGGGTGATCAGCGGCGTGGGATTGATCCGGCCGGAGTTTAACAGCCCGGCCATCTGGAACCAGGTCTCAAACACCTTCCGCCCATGCACACCATAAAGGCGCAGGCCCTTATGGATAATCTGGTCTTTGAGATTAAGGGTGACCGGTTCTTGCGAAACACCACACGCGGAAAATCGGCCGCCATTTCGAAGGAGGGAGAGACCAGCCGCAATCGCCCCTGGATTTCCAGACATTTCAATAACCACATCAACGCCCGTGCTGCTCGCGTCACCGAGAACGCTTCCCATGACACTGATCTTCGTGGCGTCAAAAACGCGATCGGCGCCCATGCGGCGTCCCATTTCCAGGTGGGACGGACGAACCCCCACCATGAAGACATGAGAGGCGCCTGACGCCCGCGCGACGCTGGCGGCCAAAAAGCATTCCGGCCGATCACCCAGAATTAGTACCTGCTGGCCGCCAACCGGTTCTACCAGCGTGGCATGCACGGCGCTCGCGATGGTTTCCTGAATGGCAGCAATGCCCGCGGGAACTTTTGGATCGTTCTTCCAGAGATTGCGTTGGGGTATCATGATGTAATCGGCAAAACAGCCGTCGCGGTCTACCCCCAATACTTGCGGATTGGCGCAAAGATGGGTCTTGCCCCGCGCACAAGGGCAACAGGTAAGGCAGGCGATTTGGCTGTCGGCGGAAACGGGGTCTCCGGGTGCAAAACGGGTCACAGCCTCTCCCACCTCTACCACATGGCCCGAAAACTCATGGCCAATCACCCGTGGAAAGTGCTTAATCCTTTCGAGAAGCCGTCCCTTCCCTTCATAAAGATGAAGATCCTCCTCACTGAGGGAAACCACATCAACCCGAATCAACACCTCGTCAGAAAGAAGGGGAGGAATCTGATGTTCCATCAACATCAGCCCCCTCCCCTTCCGTGCCTTTACAATCGCTCTCATAGCACCACAATGCCCCTCTGAAACACTCTACCACCCGAACGACATTGCGTCAAGAAAGCCGCATGAGGGGTAAGCATGAGGGGTAAAAAGTTTTTTCAGGCGGCCTTCCTTTCAAGTTGAACGGTTGTTATTTCCTCTCCGTCTCGATACTGTCTCCCTTTGTATACCCCTTCTAACTTCTCA
>SBBT01000119.1 GCA_005239595.1 Candidatus Troglogloeales bacterium
GTCGTCGAGACATTTGCGTTTCGACAGGCTAATCGGTCACTTGTAGATCATGTCCTAGGTGATGATATTTTCGACAAGGTGGCACAACACCGGTTGAATCGATCCGAAAAAGATTATTTTATCTACTTGGCCGACATAGAAGAAGAAGAGCTTCTCGCGGTCCAAAATGCCACCCCTTCAGCCCAGACAAAAATCGGACATCTACTGAAAAACATCAGAGAGGCACGGACCATTTTGAGAAAAGGGATCTTCTCGTAGTAGAGAAGGGGACCCCGTGCAGACAGGGTCTTCGGGTCACCGAATAACCGATTGATTCTTGTCTATACTTTTTGAACAAGCCAATCCGATAATGGCTTTCGGCAGCGCTCTTTAAACTCGATACCAAGCTCCATAAACTCTAACGTTTGGGCCAGTGCCCGTTCTGCGGCAGCCACCCTATTTTCTGGTGCATTAAAAAATTGCGAAACTTCTATCTGCATGTCGCGCCGCCAGAGATGCCGGGCCCCCTGAATCATCCGCTGTGCGCCGACACTCCCCCCTTTTTCTTTCAAGTCTCTCCACCGGCCTTTAATAAAGGCCCAGACAACCTCTTGTACCGGGGGGCTTGCCAAAAGATACCGCACCGGCTTCCATACATCCTGTGAACGCACCAAATCCGACAGAGAAAACTCCAACAACTGCTGCGCCAAAGGGGGCTTTGGAAAATCAGCCAACGCCATTAAATAGCGGTCGCGTTCTTCGGGAGTGGTGCTGGTTTTAAATTTATTCAGATAGGTATCAAACCGTGTCCCTCCATCTATCCTGGCGCAGAGCCGGGTCAGCGGTGTCGCAAGCGTCGGATCCAGCGATGCGGGCCTTGCCCAGTAGCGCTGCTGCCGGCGCGGGAGTTCGGCCATAATCTCCTCATCGTAGGCAAGTGCCCCCAATGTCCAGAGAACGGCCGAACGGGTTAACTTTCGCTCATCGTCTTCATCCTCTTTTAAATCCCATCCTAATTCCTCCCAGAGAGGACAAAAGAGATTAGAAACCAGCCTGGCAAATCGGGGGCGATCTTCCACAAGAACGATTTGATTGTAAAGGGTTTCCAGATACGATCCCAACGCCTCCACCACCACGCGGGTCTTATCTCCTTTAAATCGGCATAGCGACTCCATAAAATCGGGTATGGATAGCTCACCGCTGATGCAAAGCGCCCATAGGTGATTTAACAAACCAATCCGCTCGGCGGGAACAAGCACATCAGGAATAACCGATCCCAGTCTCTCTCTTAGCGCAGGGTCATAACCGACTCTTAAGAAACCGCTTTCCTCCGTGTTACCATAGAGCCATTCGATATTCCCCTTCCCTGGCAACAGAAGAGAAGTCGTCTGCTCTTTGAGTAATATCCTCTGGTGATGCTCACCATCGGCATCCCGATATTTGAAAGTAAAAGGGATGTTCCAGAGGGTAGAATCGGCTTGTAAACCAGCGGCAAAAAATCGCCGCTGCGCCAGTATAACTTCCCGTTGGCTTAAAGCGTTGATGATCACCATTGGAAAACCGGCCTGGGTAAACCAATCCTGGGCAATTTGGGCAACTGGTTGGCCGGAAGAGATCGATAGCGCCTTCCAGAGGGCATCTGCCGCTACATTTTGGAACTGGTGTTCCTTCACATATTGGCGGATTCCCTGGCGGAAAGGGCCTTCTCCCAGAAAATGCTCGATCATCCTAAGACAGGCCGCCCCCTTCTCGTAGGTTAAGGCATCAAACATCTCTTCAATCTGGGCCGCGCTTTCCACATGCGCAAAAATAGCCCTTGTGCTCTTTAAGGCGTCCACCGAGAGTGGAACCTGCTTTTCCTGTTGAAATTCCAACCAAGCATTCCACTCGGGCATCCACTGATCTACGATTTTACAGGCAAGCCAGGTGGCAAACGCCTCATTCAGCCAGAGATCGTCCCACCAGGCCATCGTTACTAAATTTCCAAACCATTGGTGGACAATTTCATGGGTAATGACATTAGCAACGGCCCGCTTTGTCCCCGTGGAAGCAAGTGCTTCATCCAATAAGAGCCGAGAGTCGCGGAAAAAGATTGCCCCCCAGTTTTCCATTGCCCCCATCGCAAAATCTGGCACCGCCACCAGGTCTAACTTCGGGTACGGATAGGGAAGATCAAAATAATCATTCAAAAGGGGGAGCACCCCCGATGTTACCTGTAAGGCAAAGGACGATAAATGAAGCTGTCCAGGTATCGCCCATACCGAGACGCGCGTATTGCCTACCTTTATCTCTTTCTGTTCAAGCCGTGCCACACCCAGGCAGAGGAGATAGGTCGACATTTTGGGGGTCTCTTCAAAGATGACCATCTTCGTCTTTCCATCGGTCTCTTCTTTGATGGCCGGCATATTGGAGATCGCCGTCAGGTGCGTCGGAAGGGTCACGGAGAGTTTAAACCGGGCCTTCATCCCAGGCTCGTCGAAACAGGGAAACATGCGCCGGGCGTCGGTCGCTTCAAACTGCGTAAAGGCATAGACCTCATTATTAGCATGGGACTCGTAAAGACCGCGCAATTGCTTGTTCAAGCTTCCAGAAAAAGAAAGAAAAAGACGTTCGGTCCCCGCCGGAGTCGGGCTTGCAAAGTGAAGCGTCACCGTTTCATTCGCCGAATCGGGAGCAACATGGGCATGATCGCCGTTTCCCCTTGCGGCGTCCTCAATTTTAAGCTCCAGGGCATGAAGGGTAACGGCTTCCATCGGCCTTGTCAGCTGAACGTCAATCGCCACATCGCCTAAGAAGCACCGTTGTTCCAAATCGATTGTTAAACGGATCTCATAAGTGATAGGCCGGACATAATCCGGCAATCGTCCTGCTATAAGCATTTTTATCTACTCCATTCGGGAAGGCGCACGATGATCTCCCACTCGGCAGGGGCAACAGGCTGCACCGATAGACGGACCCCTTTTTGCACCACCATCATCTTTTCCAATGCGGAAATCCCTTTTAATTTCCTTAACGTAATCACTTCGCGACAGGCTTTTACAAATTCCACATCGACCATATACCAGGTCGGGTTTGCGGGAATACTTTTAGGATCGTAATGCCGATCGTTAGAGTCCCACGCCGTATAATCGGGATAACTTTCCTTGACAATCACTGCCATACCGGCAATACCCACCGGTTCGATGTTGCTGTGATAAAACAGCACCCCATCCCCGACGCGCATGTGATCTCGCATAAAATTGCGTGCCTGATAATTTCTCACGCCGTCCCAGCAGGTAACCTTATCCTTTCGTAACATCTCAATGGAATACTCGTTCGGTTCCGATTTCATTAACCAATATTGTTTTCCCATTTAAATAATCCTGCGCGCCCCTTGATACCGACTTTTCCAATAGAAAATATCTATATTTTGGATATTTACAACCCCGTTTGTGCTGGGGGCATGGATGAACCTCCCCCCGCCGATATAAATACCGATATGAAATTGCCTTTTCTCCCGAATCCAGAAATAGACGAGATCGGCCGGTCTGAGATGGGATCGGGAAACGGCCTTTCCCATTTCAATTTGATCCACTGTCAGACGCGGAAGTTTCTTTCCAATCGCTTCACGAAACACATAGGCCACATAACCGCTGCAATCAAAGCCATCGGGGGTTTCCCCTCCCCATTTATAAGGGATCCCCAAAAGGTCATGCGCGGTCTCCAAGACACTTTCTCTCTCGGAGTTAAGGAATTTTTTTTCAGGTTTTGAAAGAAGAGAATAATCAACCGACCGTCCGCCACCGCAGCCGGCCAGGATCAACAACAATACGGCAACCGAACCGAAACATTTTATATGGAAATAGAATTGGCTTTTATGATGGCCTATGCTATTCTCCTTCCAGCGCTTTTCTAATTATGAGGGATGCCCGTGTTGACTTTTTATCATTATGCAAAATGTACAACCTGCATCAAGGCCAAGAAATACCTTATCAAGGCAGGCCACTCTCTAAAGGAGATTGACATTACCACGCAACCTCCTTCTATTGAAACGCTAAAGAACCTTCTTCAAAGAAGCGGCCGCTCCCTCACCGACTTCCTAAACCGAAGCGGCGCGCAGTATCGCGATCTGAACATGAAGGAGAAGGCGAAAAGACTCTCAACCGACGAGATAATTCACCTCCTTTCCTCCAATGGGAGGCTCATCAAACGACCTATTGTGACAGATGGGAAAAAGGTTACCGTCGGCTTCAACGAAGCCGATTTCAACACCACTTGGTCGCGCCACCCATAGATTGCCCGTAAAAGTCTATATGAGACTTTTCACTGTCCCTTGAGTATCTGACGGAGCTTTTCGAGATCTTTCTCGTCACACCAGACGTAGGCGGAATAACGCGCTTCAAACCCCATCGCATCAACCGCGTGAAGGTTGATTCCTTCCTGGGCAATCCGATCGAGGGTTTCAGACAACACCCCCGCGCGATCTTCACCGGTCAGGTGAAAACAGGATCCCTCACGCACCCTCCAACCGGTTCCTTTTATAGCCCTTCTAAATGAAATAGGATCTCGTGGAATCGCGATAATCTCCGCATTGCCACGCCCCATTCCGAATCCCCAAACTCCTGCCAGATTAATGTTGTGTTTCAACATGACCTTTGCAAAACGGGCAAGTTCTCCGGATTGATCTTCCGTCGCGATTGCGAAATACGTTGCTCTCGTAGTATCCATTCTCTTCCTTTAATTATTTGAGGAAAACCGTTTTAGCATGGCACGCACTCCCCTACGCTCGTGGGCACGAGCAAGAAGACAAATCCTACCCAAAATACTGGTAGACAAGATACCGGAATCAGGACAAAAAGGCAAACTTTATTCTCATCTGTACTGACCATGATAACGTAAAATGAGCCACTTAGGGGGGTTCGATAAAGCAAAATAGGCCACCCCTATCCAATGATCTTGTATAAGCGGTTGGACCGAAACACAGGAGGAAGGATGGTAAAAGTGGAAGTATAGTGGACCCCTAAATTTAGACAACGGTAAAACAACGGTAAAATGGTAATTGGTATAGACATACGTACCACCTTTAGGGTTGGATTGTAGCTTTAGGAAGGCGTGGATGAGGCCTGCATATTCGATAACACTTTCCATCAGGAGAACCGGGAACTGAACAATATGCGCATGGATCATCGGGTCTTTTGCGTTTAACTTTTCCAAAGGAGTTTGTCCATTCATTCCAATGCCATGATGCGGTTTGAAGA
>SBBT01000034.1 GCA_005239595.1 Candidatus Troglogloeales bacterium
AACAATTGTAAGATTTGGTTGAACATGCTACATACTTTCATGGTTGGGTTCTCCTTTCTCTTCCAAGTGGGGTTGTTTTTGTCGAAATCCAACACCCATCTTACAAAAGGAGAATCCAACTTTCAAAAACTAATTTGGACAAGAGTGGACTCACCTTTTTCGCAATGGGATTATGGCATATGGTAACGGCTATCTTCTTGCGGACAGGGCATTTTGTCGTTGACGACAGTTTTTAAATTGGCTATGCTGGGGCGGTTTAAAAATGGCACGATAGTCATTAATAAGACGGAGGACGAGATGGAAGATTCGAATACGGTTTTCCCGATGCTGCTGCGCTGGGTTCATTTTGTTTCTGGGGTAACGTGGATCGGGCTCCTTTATTATTTCAACCTGGTACAGATCCCCTTCATGAAAGAGACCGATGCGGGGACAAAGAGCGGCGTGGTTCAAAAATTACTGCCGCGGGCCCTTTTTTGGTTTAGGTGGGGTGCCGTGGTAACGGTGGCGGCCGGAATTTTACTGATGATGGCAAGCGGCATCCGAAACACCTCCATTATGATCGGGGGCGTGCTCGGAATAATCATGTTTTTAAACGTCTGGCTCATTATCTGGCCGAACCAGAAAGTCGTGATTCGGATGACGACCGAAGCGGCCGCAACCAAAACGCCGCCTCCAGCCGAGATGGCCAAACACGCCCGCCGTGCCTATCTGGCATCCAGAACCAATTTCGTTCTTTCTTTCCCGATGCTTTTCTTTATGGCCTCCTCTCACCAGTTTCCCGGTTGGTGATTTTACAATGGTTCCCAGAGAGGGCGGTCGTTCGGTCGCCCTCTTTTTACATGATCAACAACAGCATTAAGAGCAGGCGCTTATATGTTTGCCCGCGATAATCTCAAAGAGAACCGCTCATGAATGCCGAAGCTGACCAGCAGCTTTATTATTTCATGAAACTGACACGGGAATTTGAAGACCGGGTGTCGATCCTGCACCGACAGGGCAAAATCTTAGGAGGGGTCTATTCCGGAAAAGGCCAAGAGGCCATTGTGGTAGGGGTTTGCTATGGCTTAAAAAAAGAGGACTTTATCTCCCCGATTCATCGGGATATGGGTGCTTTTCTCGTAAAAGGGGTCGATCCAAAGATATTAATGGCCCAGTTGTTTGGAAAAAAGACGGGGCTTTCCAAAGGGAAGGATTCTTTTCTTCATGCGGGGGCATTGGAATGGGGCGTGTTCGGAGCAACCAGCATGCTCGCATCGTCGCTTCCGGTTGCCACCGGCGCCGCGTTGAAATTTAAACTCAAGAAAGAACCGTATGTGGCCGTCTCCTTTTTTGGAGAGGGGGCCAGCAGCCGGGGAGACTTCCACGAGGCGCTCAATTTCGCCGGTATCCATAAACTCCCCATTGTTTACGTCTGCGAGAATAATTTCTATGCCTATTCCACGCCGCAAAACCTTCAAATGGCGGTTGAAAATATTGCTACCCGCGCGGAGGGATACGGCTTTCGGGGAACGGTCTGCAGCGGCAACGATTTGCATGCCGTGATGAAAACAGCGAATGCGGCCATTGAACGGGCACGGGAAGGGGAAGGTCCGACGCTCATTGAATGCAAGACCTACCGCTATCACGGACATAGTGAGCATGACCAGCCCTGGTATCGCCCGCAGGAGGAGTTGATTGAGTGGGAGAGTCGCGATCCGATTCAACGGTATGAGATTTACCTGGAGAAAAAGGGGTTTGATCTGGATCGCTTAAAAGAGGAGATGGACCAACGGGTGAAAGAGACGGTCAGTGCGGCTGTTTCCTTTGCGGAGGAGAGTCCCTATCCCGAAGGGAAAGAGGCGTTGGAAGACCTCTATGCCGATCCAATCTAGATCTCGTTTGCGGTTTGCCGCGTTTAAGTGAGGAGCAGTGCCGACGACTTTTATCAGGGCCATTCATGACGCCATGATCGAGGAGATGAGGCGGGATGATTCCGTCTTCATCCTGGGAGAGGATGTCGCCACCCTCGGCGGGGCGTTTAAGGCGACGGAAGGGCTTCTGGCTGAATTTGGGCCGGAGCGGGTGATTGACACCCCGATTGCCGAATCGTTGATTGTCGGCACTGCCATCGGCGCCGCCATTTTGGGAATGAGGCCGATCGCGGAGATGCAGTTTGGCGACTTTATCTCCTGTGCGTATGATCAGATTATCAACATGGCAGCTACCCTCCGTTACCGGCATGGAGGAGGTGCCCGTGTCCCCATTGTCATTCGCGCCCCTTCTGGTGCAGGGGTTCATGGGGGGCTTTTCCACTCTCAAAATCCCGAATCGTGTTTCTTCTCAACACCCGGCATCAAAATCGTAGCACCCGCAACCGCCTATGACGCAAAGGGACTGCTAAAAGCGGCGATTCGTGATAACGACCCTGTCCTTTTTTTTGAACACAAAGGGTTATACCGAAAGGTTCAGGAAGAGCTTCCTCAAGAGGAATATATCGTCCCGATCGGCAAGGCCGCCATCCGCCGAAAGGGGACAAAGATGACGTTCATTACGTATAGCGCCGCGCTCTATCCTGCCCTCTCTGCCGCAGAGAGGCTGAAAGAAGAAGGGATTGACGTGGAGGTGATTGATTTAAGGACGCTCAAGCCCATAGACTGGGAAACCATTTTTCAATCGGTCCGAAAGACCGGCAAGGTTTTGATCATCCATGAAGACAGAAGGACAGGAGGGATTGGAGGAGAGATCTCGGCGCGCCTCTCCGAAGAGCTTTTTGATCATCTGGACGGTCCTATCCTTCGGGTGACTTCGGAGGATACCCATTATGCCTTCAGCCCGCCGATGGAAGAATTCATCCTGCCGAATGTGGAAAAAATTCTCACGAAGGCAAGAATGTTGGCTGGGTATTAAAAGGGGGAGATACAGTACCGATGAAGGTTGTTATGCCCCAGATGGGTGAGAGCGTAGTCGAAGGGAAGCTCGAACGCTGGCTGGTTCGCGAGGGAGATACCATTAAACATGACCAACCGATTGCCGAGGTTTCCACCGACAAGGTCGATGTGGAGATCCCCTCGCCGTGTGAGGGAAAGATCGTCAGGATTTTAGTCGCCGAAGGAGAAACGGTGGCGGTTGGATGTGAGTTGGCGGTTATCGAAGACGGCCGGGGAAAACCTGTTGTCCAAGAGGCCTCTTCTCCTGCGACGCCACTTTCTCCAATATTCACGTTGGCGCCTCTATCAGGGGAGAAAAAGGTTGAATTGCCATCCGCCGCGACGGAACTTTCGCTGGAAGCTTCATCAGCCCGTCTCTCGCCGGCTGTCAGAAAAATGGCACAGAAATATCATGTGGATTTGTCGAAGGTCAAAGGGACGGGTATGGGGGGAAGGATCACCAAACAGGATCTCTCCCTGATTCTCGGAAAGGAAATCGCTGAAGAGATGCCTCCCGAGGTGGAAGAGACGCCCAGAAAGGAGACCGCAATACCCAACCCCCGGCCCAAAACGTCAGAGACAGAATTTTCGGAATATAAAATCCCCCATTACGAACCGAAGGAGGGAGATCAAGTCGTTCCGTTTTCCAGATTGCGTAAGATGATCTCCGAGCATATGGTCTACAGCAAGCGGACCGCCCCACATGTCACCACGGTAGCCGAGGTGGACATGATGCGGGTTGCACGATTGCGAGAAGGCAAAAAGGAGTACGCCAAAAAACAATTTGGGATGGAATTGACCTATCTCCCTTTTGTCCTTTCCGCCACACTGGCTGCTATTTCAGCGCACCCGGTCATGAATGCCTCAGTAGAGGGAGAGGCCCTCATTATCAAAAAAGATATTAATCTCGGCATTGCGGTCGACACGGAAAGGGGATTACTGGTTCCGGTCATCCGTCGGGCGCAGGAGAAGCCGCTGCTTGTTTTATCTCGTCTGGCAGCCGATTTGGCCCAAAAAGCGCGAGACGGGACATTATCCCCCGACGAAGTAACCGGAGGCAGTTTTACCGTGACGAATCCTGGAAGGACCGGAAACCTGTTTGGCACGCCGATTATTTTTCAGCCGCAAGTCGGCATCCTTAGAATGGGAGAACTTGTCAAAAGGCCGGTGGTAGTGGAGGTAGACGGGACCGACACCGTCACGATCCATCCGATGATGCATCTCTCTCTTTCGTATGATCACCGGGTGATCGATGGTGCGACCGCCAATCTCTTTCTTCATCGGGTTAAGGAAATTTTGGAAGAAGGGTGCTTTTCGTTTTAGATGCCAGACCCGATCCTGCAAGTTAAAAACCTGAAAACCTGTTTTTACCTGATGGAAGGGGTTGTCCCTGCCGTGGAAGATGTCAGTTTTGATTTATATCCGAGAGAGACATTGGGGTTGGTGGGCGAAAGCGGATCGGGCAAGAGTGTGACGGCGCTTTCCATCTTGCGACTGGTCCAGGATCCGCCAGGGAAAATTGTGGGGGGCCATGTTTTTTTTGAAGGGAGGGATATCCTGACCCTTCCGGAAAAGGAGGTGAGGAAAATCCGGGGCAACCGGATTTCCATGATTTTCCAGGAGCCGATGACCTCACTCAACCCGGTTTTAACCATTGGGGATCAGGTTGCCGAAGGGATTATTCTGCATGAAGGGATTCGCAAAAGCGAAGGGATGGAAAAGGCGGTTGAGATGCTAAAGAAAGTCGAAATCCCGGATGCCGGGCGCAGGATGCGCGAATATCCACATCAACTTTCCGGAGGGATGCGCCAGCGGGTCATGATCGCGATTGCCCTTGCCATGCGGCCCGATATTTTAATTGCGGATGAGCCTACCACCGCACTGGATGTCACTATCCAGGCGCAAATCCTCGATTTAATCGCAACCCTTAAGGAATCGTTGGGCATGGCGGTCCTGCTTATTACCCATAATCTCGGTATTATCGCGGAGGTGGCCGATCGGGTGGTCGTCATGACAGAGGGAAAGGTGGTAGAAACCGCCGATGTCTACACGTTGTTTGAGCGGCCGCAACACCCATACACAAAGCGCCTCCTTGCGGCGTGCCCCCGATTGGGAGAGCCCCAGCGCTGGGGCAGAAAGAATCGATGCTCCTTGAAGTAAAACAGCTGACAAAACATTTTCCGATCAAGAAGGAGACGCTCTTTGCGAAAGGAGGTCGGTTTCACGTTGCCGTTGATGGCGTTGATTTGACGGTCAGGGAAGGTGAAACGCTCGGCCTGGTGGGGGAGTCCGGTTCCGGAAAAAGCACATTGGCCCGCATGATTCTACGCCTGATGGAGCCGACCAGGGGCGAGGTTTATTTTAAAGGGGTCAACCTCTTGAAACTGCCGGAAAAAGAGATGCGGACAATGAGGAGAAAGCTTCAGGTCATTTTTCAAGACCCGTACGCCTCGCTAAATCCGCGTATGAGCATCTTGGATATTGTCGGTGAACCGCTGGTGATCCACGGCGTTCTTTCGCGCCAGGAGCGAAAAGATCAGGTTGCAGAGATGCTTAAACGGGTGGGGCTCAACACCGATATTTTAAGCCGTTATCCGCACGAGTTTTCCGGCGGGCAGCGGCAGCGGATCGGCATTGCGCGGGCCATTATTTTAAAGCCGGAGCTGGTGGTCGCCGATGAGCCGGTGTCGGCGCTCGATGTCTCTGTACAGTCCCAGGTGATGGAGCTCTTATCCGACCTCCGGGAGAGCTATCACCTCTCCTATCTTTTTATTGCGCATGACCTCTCACTGGTGGAGAGTTTTGCCGACAGAGTGGCTGTCATGTATATGGGAAAGATTGTGGAGCTGGCAAAAAGCAGCGTGTTGTATAAGAATCCCCTCCATCCTTACACGCGCAAACTCCTCTCCGCCGTACCGATCCCGGATCCACGCCGCAGAGGCGAACGGCACCGATTTCATCAAGGCGATCTTTTTATTCCTTACTGCGCCCATCATGAAACCGATTCTCCTCACCTGGTAGAGGTGGCGGCGGAACATTACGTTTCATGTCACTTAAGACCTCGTGAGCGGGCATAGCGCCCCTGGCCTGAAAACCCGGCTTACTTATAAATCAGCCCAAAAAGTTTTTCCGCGCGTTCCCGGTCAATCTCTTTCAGAATCTGGTACTCCTCCAGTGCGGCGGCGTAATCTTTCATGTTTAAATAGGCGATGCCAAGGTTTAAATGTGCTGTGGGGTAGGCAGGTTTGAGAACCACAGCCCGTTTCAAGGCGTCGAGGGCCTCCGCATGTTGGCCCAACATGCCATACGTAAGCCCCATGCTGAAATGCGCCTCCGGGAAATCAGGTTTAAGGTGAATCACCTTCTCAAAAACTTCCCTTGCCTCTTTCCATCGGTTTAAGTGGGTAAGCGCGATCCCGAGGTGATAATGGGCCTCCACATGTTCGGGATCATTGGCAATTGTTTTTTTAAAAGCGTCGATAGCTTCGTCATAATGTTTTCCTGAAGAGAGCTCCACGCCCTTGTTAAAGTAAAACCGGGAGTTCAGGTTTTGATCGAAGATCGACATTACGCGTTGCGTTGCGAAACGGGAAGATAGAGCCGATTGTGTTCGCCCTCGTATATTTCGGTGGGGCGGAAAATGTGGCTGTCTTGAACCTGTTCAATCCAGTGGGCAAGCCAGCCGACCACGCGGGCCATCGCAAAAATGGGTGTAAAGAAGTCGGGTTCAATTCCCATTGTCTGGTAAAGTATTCCGGAATAAAAATCGACGTTGGCATAGACGCCTTTGGACGCAAGATGCTCTTCTCCCACCTTTTCAACTTCGAGTGCCACCTCATAGAGCGGGGACGTTCCAAAATGTTCAAAGAGACGACGCGCCAACTGTTGCAAAATAATCGCGCGGGGATCCTTGACCTTGTATTCCCGATGCCCTAATCCCATGATTTTCTCTTTTGCTTTCAACTTTGCATCAATGTAGGGGCGAACATTTTTGGTGGTGCCAATCTCCGTCAGCATGTTTAGCACCTTCTCGTTGGCACCGCCATGCAACGGTCCTTTGAGCGTTCCGATGGCTGAAGAGACGACGGTATAGGGATCGGCCAGGGTGGAGGCGGTCACAAGGCCGCTGAAGGTAGAAGGGTTCATCGTATGTTCCGCATGGAGAATCAGACAGGTGTCAAAAATTTCCGCTATCACCTTGTCGGGGACCCGCTCGGTCAACGTGTAAAGGAAGTTTTCAGAATAGTTTAAGTCATCCCGTGGTTGGATAATATCATCCCCCCGTCTTAAGCGGGCGTACGCGGCCACAATGGTTGGGAGCTTTGCGATTAGCCGTACAGCGGAAAGATATTGGGTCTCCGGGTCCTGAACATTCTTGACAGGATAGAACATCCCGAGCGCCGCGACCGACGCCTGCAGGGCATCCATCGGGTGCCCATGTTCCGGAAGACATTTGATGAGATCGACAATACGGTATTTAATGCGGCGGTGATTTCGGACGTCGCCATCAAATTTCTTAAGCTGGGAGGCAGATGGGAGCGTTCCAAACAAAAGAAGGTAGGCGGTTTCAAGAAAGTGGCTGTTCCGTGCCAACGTCTCGATTCCGAAACCCCTGTACTCCAGAGTCCCTTTGCCCCCGTCCAGGTAGCTGACTTTGGACCGCGCCGCCGGCACCCCGGCAAGCCCTGGCGAAAACACACCCATCTCTCCTCCTCCGTTTCTGAACATCTTGGAATTATCCAGTTGGCTTTCCCCGCGTATAGGAAGAAAGCTCTTCCATCGTGATGGTTCCCGTCGGACTTCGCCCCTCAAAAGAGGGAAACTCGATTCGTTCAATCCCCTTAACCATCCCGATCCCCTGTGCGAACCAGTTGGTGGTCGTATCGGTCATGTGAATGGTTTTCTTATTTCCAGAGAGGGTGATGAAAACCTGCAGCGTCCCGCGAAATTTCAGGCAGTCTTTAAAAAGACCGGCGGGCACGGACACGGTTTCGTACCGCTCCACCACAATGTTGGCGCTGACATCGGCCGTCTCTTCGCGGCCGTCGCCGTCTAAGTCCTGGCCAAAAGGGATGTTTCTCTTCTCAATTTGAGAATAG
>SBBT01000192.1 GCA_005239595.1 Candidatus Troglogloeales bacterium
ATTTAATTCTTGAGAATCAAAGAGTCCTATGATACGTTCAGCTCTGTTCCTTTGTGAAAAAAGATGGAAACAAAATATCAGCCAAAGGAAATCGAGTCCCGCTGGCAGGCCTATTGGGAGGATCACCATACCTTTCGGGTAACAGAAGACCCGGCCCTGCCCAAGTTCTATTGCCTTGAGATGTTTCCCTATCCCTCCGGGCGGATTCATATGGGGCATGTCCGTGTCTATGCGATTGGGGATGTCATCGCCCGATTCAAAAAGATGCGCGGATATCGCGTCCTCCATCCGATGGGATGGGACGCCTTCGGACTCCCTGCCGAAAACGCCGCCATTGACAAAAAGGTCCATCCCGCCAAATGGACAGCGCAAAACATCACCTACATGCGCCAGCAACTCAAAAAAATGGGCCTCTCCTACGATTGGAGAAGGGAGATTGCCACATGTCACCCCGATTACTACCGGTGGAACCAATGGTTCTTCATCAAGATGCTGGAGAAGGGTCTTGCCTATCGAAAAGAGGCATCCGTCAACTGGTGTCCTGAATGCGCGACCGTCCTGGCAAACGAGCAGGTCATTGATGAATGCTGCTGGCGGTGCGACAGCCGTGTGACGCAGAAAAACCTCGCGCAGTGGTTTTTTCGGATCACCGCCTATGCGGACGAGCTCTTATCGGAATGCGACCGTCTCACCGGCTGGCCCCCCCGCGTGTTATCCATGCAGAACAACTGGATCGGAAAGAGCATGGGGGTAGAAATATCGTTTCCCCTTTCCGATCGGCCAGGTAACCTCTCTATCTTTACCACACGACCCGACACGCTTTACGGCGTAACGTTCATGAGCATTGCCCCCGAACATCCGATCCTCCCCTCGCTTATTTCCGGCCGCCCGCAAGCGTCAGAAATACTCGCCTTCATTGAGACGGTTAAAAAACAGGACAAGACGGTGCGAACGCTACTCCATCAGGAAAAGAAGGGGCTTTTTACAGGAGCCTATGCCCTCCATCCCCTCACCCATGAAAGAATACCGATCTGGACGGCCAATTTTGTCCTGATGGAATATGGCACCGGCGCCGTGATGGCCGTTCCCGCACACGACCAGCGCGACTTTGAATTTGCAAAAACCTACGGCCTCCCGATACGGCTGGTCATCCAGAATCCCGCCGGAACTGTGCCAGAACCGCTCACGGAGGCTTACACCGAGGAGGAAGGGTCCCTCATCGAATCGGGACCATTCAGCGGGCTCTCCCCAAAATCTGCCCAGGAAGCGATCATCCGGTTTCTTGAAGCGGAAGGTGCCGGCAAAGGAACGGTCCACTACCGCCTTCGCGACTGGGGAATTTCCAGGCAACGCTATTGGGGAACCCCCATTCCGATCCTCTATTGCAAACAGTGCGGAACGCTCCCCGTCCCCGAACACGATCTTCCGGTCGTACTGCCGGAAGATGTAACGATCAAGGGGAAAGGGGGTTCTCCTCTGGCGGAAAACCCCTCCTTTCTAAACGCCACATGCCCCAAGTGCCATGGCACAGCCAGGCGCGAGACCGACACCATGGACACCTTTGTTGATTCATCCTGGTATTTCTTACGCTACATTTCCCCCCACGGAACGGACGCCGCGGTTGATTCCAAGGCGGTATCAACATGGATGCCGGTTGATCGGTACATCGGCGGGATTGAACACGCCGTTCTCCATCTTCTTTATGCCCGCTTTTTCACGAAGGTCATTCGGGACCTTGGACTGACAGAAATCGGCGAACCCTTTTTGAATCTCCTGACCCAGGGCATGGTGATCAAGGGGGGCGCAAAAATGTCGAAATCGAAGGGAAACATTGTTGATCCCGACCTCCTCATCGAAACATACGGCGCCGACACAGCCAGACTTTTCTCACTCTTTGCCGCCCCCCCTGAAAAAGATCTGGAGTGGAGCGATGAAGGGGTACAAGGCATGTTCCGCTTTTTAACAAAGGTCTATCGAATAACAGACGAATTCTGCCGCGCGCCCCGTCCCGCCGCCCCGAAAACGATCGATTTCTCACAGGCATCTTCCCGTGTAAAAGCGTTGAAAAGAATCACGCATCGCACCATCAAAAAAGTGACGGAAGAACTGGAGGCGGGGTTCCAGTTTAACACCGCGATTGCCTCCTTGATGGAGCTCTACAACGCCCTTTCAGCCGATCATCGTATTCCTCCGGAACCAGAAGAGATAGACACCCACGCCGCCGTTACAACGGAAGCCCTCGATCACCTGATCCTTCTCCTCTCCCCGTTTGCGCCGCACCTTTCAGAGGAGCTCTGGAGGATGATGGGCCGGGCCTCTTCCATTTTAGAGGCCCCATGGCCTTCCCATGATCCTCTCTGGATCGAAGAGGAGGTGGTGGACGTGGTCATTCAAATCAATGGGAAGCTTCGAGGCAGGTTTTCAGCCCCCGCCCGATCCGACGAGGCCTTCTTGCGGGAGAAGGCCCTCCTGGATCCTAAGATTCAGACATGGACCGAGGGTCGGACGATTAAAAAAATTGTTGTGGTGAAAGGAAGGCTCGTCAATATCGTCTTATGAAGACATGCCCCCATCTTTATTTCAGTAGAACAGCGATTGCGGTTGTCATTGCGGCCTCTTTCTGGCTCGCTGGATGTGGACACCACAGAGGGGCTGCATCCCCCGGCCGGGAGATTGCGATTCCCCTTTTTGAGAACGCAACCTTTGAGCCGACCTTAAACATGCAGGCGACCCAGGCGGTTAAAGAGGCCTTTCTGACGCGCGGCTTTCAGATAACGGGGGCCTCCAGCGGGGCGCCGACCATCCTTACCGGGAAAATAAACAGTTTTGAGAAAACTCCAATCTCTTTAGGCGCGACCGGATTGGCCATGGAATACCGGATCAAGATTGGGGCAGAAATCACGCTTCGTCATCGCGGAGAAGAGACCACCTTCACGGCAGAAGAGACGGCCGAGTTTTTTGCCCATTCGGATACCCTTTTGCACCGCGCGGCTGAAGACCGCGCCATTCGCGAGACAAGCCGACGACTCGCGGAAAGGGTGGCCGATCTGCTGTTTATAAAGAGTCATTCTCTTGGGTCAACCAAACAATGACCTATCAAGAAGCCATCAAACATCTGGATCAAGGCCCTCTCGCCCCTCTCTATCTGGTCTCTGGCGAAGAGACGTTCTTTATACAGCAGATATTAAAGCTTTTTAAGGAAAAAGGGCCTCATCCCTCCGATTTTAATTTTGATCAATTTGAAGGGGAAACCTTAAACACGGAAGCAGCCGTCGCCCTCGCCCAGACTTACCCTCTCTTTAGCTCCAAAAGACTGATTATTATAAAAAACGCCGACCTGATCAAGAACGAATCGGAGACATTGCTGGCCTATTTGGAGAATCCCGCGGAAACGACCACGCTCGTCCTGGTCGCCGCAAAGACCGATCAAAAAAAGAAGATTTTCTCCGCCGCAAAGAAACACGCCGTTTTGATCCAGTGTCAGCCGTTATATGAAAATCAAATTCCATCTTGGATTACACAAGCGGGGAGAAAGAAGGGCCTGACCTTCACACAGGAAGCCCTGCACTTCCTAAAAGAACATTGCGGACGCGACCTCTTCCTGATTCAGCAGGAAATGGATAAACTGGCCCTGCATCTATCCGGTAACCCTGACGGAAACCTGGTATCGGCAGAGGCCTGCCAGCAGATCGTCGGGGCCGGTTCCAGCCACTCCATTTTTAAATTGATTGAAGCACTCTGCGAAAAAGAGCTGAAGGAAACGATGCGTCTGGTCGCATCCCTCTTTACAGAGGGGGAACCGCCGCTTCTTATATTACGGATGATCCTGCGGCAGTGGAAGATGATGGCGATCGCAAGAGAGGCCCTCGACGAGGGATTGGACGAATCGGTCGTAGGAGAGAAGCTCTCGCTAAGACCTTCTCACCGGTCCGAATTCTTTCAACGGATAAAGATATGGAGGACCAAAGAGATACAGGCCGCGTTTCACCTCCTGCTCTCCGCCGACTCTCAATTGAAGGGAGGGGTTACCTCCCCTCTATTTGTTCTGGAGGGATTGATGATAGACCTCATCGGAGTGAACGCTACAGGGATGTACACGATCCCATTCCGAGGCCTCAAGCAAGGCGGTTAAGCAGGCGGGGCGACTAGACCCTTATTGGCGCGTATGGTAAGACGTGAGACTTTACGCGAAGCGCGTTTTTTTGGAATAACGCCCTTGGAGGCACCGCTGTCGAGGGATGAAATAGCATCTTTTAGGGCCGTCTTGATCTTTTCATCGTTCTTTTCAGGAATGGCTGCGTAAACTTTCTTTACCGCTGTTTTTATGGAAGAGAGGACACTTCGGTTCCGATCTCTCCTTTTTTTCGACTGTCGCGCCCTTTTGAGCGCCGACGGATGGTTGGCCATAAACAAGTCCTCCACAAGAGGGGGTTTTGACTAACACGCCCGATGATGGAATGTCAAGAAACGCAACATCCAATGTCTAATTCACCGGTTCCGTATGACCTGATCTTCTTCGGAATTTTGATGATCGCATCGGGATTTATGGATCTCTATATCATTCTCGCGAATCCGGAATACAGCCTCCCTGTTTTTGGAACGAAGTTTACCGGATGGGGAGGCTGGTTTGTAAAACTGATCGCCCCGCCTATTCATTTTATCTCCGGTTACGGCACTGTTTTAGGCCGCAAGTGGGCGTACCGCCTTATGATGTATTACTCCCTTTACGGGCTGATCAATGCAACCGTCAACCGGCTGGTTCTGCCGGGTCCTCATCGGATTCGGACGGTTTTCCTCGCAGGCACCCTGTTCTTCATCGGTTATCTTTATGCGCGTCGGAGGCAATTTCAAACGTAAATTAAAAACCATAAATCTCGCCCAATTTTTCCCTTAAGCCATCGACAAAATAGGAGGGATTAAGCGGCTCGCCGGTCACACGACGGACCAGATCGTCGCTTGAATAACGTCTCCCGAAGCGATGAATTTTTTCATTCAGCCAGTGCGTTAAGATTGTAAGGCGACCCTGCCCGATATCGGTTTCCAGGGAAGGGATATCCTTCCTGGCCTGACTCAAAAACTGCGCCGCATAGAGATTGCCCAGGGTATAAGTGGGGAAATAACCGAAAGCGCCGCCGGCCCAGTGGATATCCTGTAACGCCCCATCTGCATCAGAATCGGGAACGACGCCAAGATAGGCCTCCATCTTTTCGTTCCAGAGCCGAGGGATCTCCTCAACAGGCAAATCTTCTTCCATCAGCGCCCGTTCTATCTCAAATCGAACCATCACATGAAGGTTATAGGTCAACTCATCGGCCTCTACGCGAATCAGCGAGGGGGAGACCCTGTTGATGGCACCATAGAAGGCCTCAAGACCGATATCTTGAAGCGTCCGGGGAAATGCCTCTTTTAGAATCGGATAAAAGTAGTTCCAAAAAGGCATGGAGCGTCCGATCCCATTTTCCCAAAGTCGTGATTGGCTTTCATGAATGCCGAGCGAGAGGGTCTCCCCAAGCGGTGTACCAAAATATTCGGCATTTAATCCCTGGTCGTAAAGGGCGTGTCCCCCTTCATGAAGGGAGCTAAAGAAAGAGGAGAGGAAGTTATACTCATTCATCCTGGTTGTAATACGGACATCGGTAGGATGAAAGGACGTTGTAAACGGATGGGCCGATAGATCTTGCCGGCCGCACAGGAAGGAGTATCCCATCGTCTCTAAAACCCTTCTTCCAAACGCCAACTGCCGCCTCGCCGGCCAGCACCGATGGAGGAAATCATCCCGTGGGGCGATCGGCGCGCGCTGAACTTTTTCAAGAAGTGCAAGGAGCTCTTTTTTCAGCGCGGCAAAGAGCGGGACCAGTCGTGTTACGGTCATTCCAGGCTCGTAATAGTCGATCAGGGCATCATAGGGAGATGACTGGTCGGCAAGTAACGATGCCTCTTCTTTCTTGAGCGCGACGATTGATTTAAGATAGGGGGCGAAGGAAGGGAAATCGCTCTTCTCCTTTGCCTCCGCCCACACCTGCTGGGCAATCGATGTGATCTTGGCCTCCCTTTTGACAAACTCGGTTGGGAGCCTTACGGCCTTGTTGTAATCACGGAAAACCTCCCTTAATAAGGCACGCGAAGGGTCGTCCCACACCTCATCTTCTGGCACGCCGGTTTTGATGTCGATCCATCGAGACAGGAGACGTTTCATGTGAGGTCCGATCTTCTTTTGATGGGCCATTCCTTCGAGAGCGGCCAACTGCTCCGCCCGCGCCTCTCCGCCCCCTTTCGGCATATACGTCTCCTGGTCCCAGGAAAGAAGAGAGACGGCGCTATTGATCTGTTGGATTTCACGAAGAAAGAGAATCAGCGGCTTCAAATCTTTCAAACTCTTCATCAAAGCGATCCTGGGGGAAATCACGGAAAAGTTTTTGTATTGTAGTCATAAGGAGACGAGGAAAACAAACTCGCCTTTTCGTCATCCCGATGTTATGATTTAGTCCAGACGTGGACGATTGAGGGAAAATGCACCGATCGCTTCGCATATTGATCATAAGCCATTCCGATGACGATGTCACACTGATTATTCGGGAGTTGCATCGCAACGGGTATGAACCGACCTACGAACGTGTTGAGACAGCCGCCGCTGTCACGCAGGCGCTTGTCAAAAAGATATGGGACGTTATTATTGCCTGCGACACCATACCCCATTTCGACATATCTTCCGGATTAAAAACTTTGGAAAATAGCGGATTGGATATTCCCTTTATTGTCATTTCAGGGGCTACTTCCGAGGAAATCGCCGTGGCGTCGATGAAGGCAGGGGCGCTCGATTGTATTCTGAAGGGGAATATGGCCCGGCTGGCACCCGCCATCGAACGGGAACTGGGCGTTGTGGAACAACGACAGTACCAAACACGGATGGAGGGAACGCTCCGGCATGTCCATTATTACGACCCCTTGACAGACCTCCCCAATCTAACCTTCCTTAAAGAACGGCTTCAGAAAACCATTATCACCGCTCACCACGAAAGCAGGTCCATTGCTTTGCTGATGATCAACCTAAACCGATTCAGTGAGATTACCGAAACCTTTGGCCATCAGTACGGAGATCTTCTTTTGAAAGAAATCGGCCCACGCATAAGGGGTATCCTTCACGAATCGGATGTAATCGGACGATTGGGAGGGGATAAATTTGCCGTCTTGCTTCCTACGGCCGATGTTGAGGCCGCCACACAATTAACACGGACCCTGCTAAGAGAGATGGAGACGTCTTTTCTGGTGGAAGGGGTTCACCTCTATATTGGAGCCAGTATCGGAATCGCCGTTTTCCCTGATCATGGAGAGTATGCGGATCTGCTTCTTCGGCGGGCGGATATTGCGATGCATGCCGCAAAAAAGAGCGACCTTGGATACGCCACATACACCTCTGCGATGGATCGCGCAAATCCGAAACGACTCGCGTTGGCCACCGAACTGAAACACGCCATTCAAAAAGAGGAGCTCTTCCTTCTCTACCAACCAAAAGTAGAACTCAAAACAGGCCACATCGGCAGTGTGGAAGCGCTGCTGCGATGGCAGCATCCCGAACGCGGCATCCTCCCCCCGGACGAGTTCATTCCGCTGGCTGAACGAAGCGGGTTGATCAACCCCATGACCCTCTGGGTCCTGGGCGCGGCCATCAGCCAATGCCATGTATGCCGTCAAGTCGGGAAGCCGATTGTAGTGGCCGTTAACCTGTCGACTAGAAGCTTGAAAGACCCAAAAATCATAGACAATATCTCAAACCTGCTTAAAACACATGCGGTCCCCTCTCAATATCTTAAACTGGAAATAACCGAATCGACCCTCATGGAAGACCCAAGACGCTCTTTGGAAATCATCAAACGGCTTAAAAGGATGGGGGTGCGCATCTCGATTGACGACTTTGGAACCGGTTACTCATCGCTTTCTTATCTTAAGAAACTCCCTGCCGATGAGATCAAGATCGACAAATCGTTTATCATGGACATGGATCAGGAAGGGATTGTGATTGTCCGTTCCACCATCGACCTGGCCCATAATCTTGGCATAACGGTGGTCGCGGAAGGGGTCGAAAGTCGGGACCTTATGGATCAACTGGCCGGGTTAGGCTGTGATGAGGTACAAGGAAATTATATAAGCGACCTTCTTTCATCCGATGAACTCCCCTTATGGTTAATCGATACCGCCCCTAAAAACGCCAAAACAATCTGGCGGACGGCCCTTTAAAACGCTTTTCATCCGATAGAAAGTTTTGGAGGAATGTTCACCTTGCCCGCTTTGCAGAAAGATAGTCAAAATGTCCCTTAGGCTGCGTATGGGGGATCATCTTTTTCTGGCGGTGATCACAAAATTGAAACCGAAGCGGCAAAAGGGATAGAGGCCGGATAAGGCAAGGTCCAGCTTCCCGATGGCAAGGGCCAGCTTTCCCATCGGCGTCCGTTTCCCTTTCTCCAGAAGATACCGATCGGGAATCAGAGAGGCAAGGATATTATGCCCTCGGCAGGAAAGGACCTCTAATCCGTTTGATTCCAGGAGGCCGGTCAGCTCCCGATAGGTGAAGGTCTTAAACCGCATCCCCTCCCAGACACGCGTGGCATGGCCGATCCCCTTCGCCCGCATCGCGTCGGCCAATTCAAACGGATGATAAAAGATGCCTAAATTCCATTTCGTGTCGGCCTCCAGCGTCACAATCGCCCCCGGCTTCGACACACGTGCCATTTCGGAAACGGCGAGATCATATCCCGTGACGATATGGCTTAAAACATCCCCGTAGGATATGACAAGATCAAAGGAGCCATCTTCAAAGGGAAGCTTGCAGGCGTCGGCAACCTTCAAGGTCACATTGGCGTATGGCTTACACCGATCTTTTGCCACTTCAATCAGTTCCCTGGAAAGATCAATCCCCACCACTTCGTCCGCATGCGGGGCAAGACGCACCGACTGAAGACCGCTCCCGCAGCCGACATCCAGAACACGTTGATAGCGGACACCCCGGGTTAATTCTTCCAGGCAGCGATCATACAGCAGATAGCTGTTCATCAGGAAAGGGGTCTCACTGACCAGATCATCAAATCCCTTTCCCCAATGATCGTAAACTGCCGCCACGGTCTTATGCTGCAACTCTGACACGGCTTTATCCTCCATCTATTTTCCCCTACGGTTATCTGCTAGTTTAGGATTGATCGGTCTTAGGTTCATACGGCGTTCCGGCCGGATAAAAGAGAAGCCGCGTGCCTGTTCATGAATCGTCAACAGTTGTTCTTTCGAAAGCCATTGGGATAATTTCTGGTTTTCTTTATTTTGACTGGTATTGGAGACGGTCGTGTTATCGGTGCAGATGGCAACCGGGATCCCATATTCCAAAAAGGTCAGTATCGGATGGGGTGCGCCAAAGGCAACGGCGCCGGTTTGATAGTTGGACGTAAAGCAACACTCCACCAAAACCTTGTCTTTTGCCAGGCGGCGCAGCAGGGACTTGTCTTTGACGGCCGAGCAACCGTGCCCGATCCGATGGACGCCGAGGACGTCAACGGCCTCCCAAATGGCCTCCGGGCCCTCATCCTCTCCCGCATGAATCGTCAATCCCAATTTCCCCACGCGGGCAATCTCAAACGACTCTTTAAACAGCCTCGCGGGATTCCCCCGCTCCGCTCCCGCCACATCAAAACCGATCACGCCCGTCCGCTCGTGAAAGTGCTGCGCCTCCGAAACGGCCTGGCGGGCAAGGATTCTGGCAATGTGAGGACCTTGCTGCCGCATTGCAATGACAATCAGGCCCATTTCGATCGGATATTTTTTCTTGGCACGGTTCATCCCCGTGAGGACTGCGCTAATCGTTTGGCGCAGGGTTAAACCGGCATAGGTATGGATGATGGGGGCATATCGAAGTTCCAATAATGTCACGTTATTTTGGTGGGCCTCTTCCACAATCGCCACAACGACACGCGCGATATTCTCATAAAATTGCGTGATCCACTGGGGATAATGAAATTTGTCGAGATATCTAAGGAGCGCCCCCTCTTCCCCCTCTTGTAAAACAAGGAGACGCTCCATCTCACGCTTCGTTGCAACGGGATGAAGGCGGTGCTTCTTCATCAACCTCCAGGTCATATCAACCGGAATGGATCCATCCACATGTTGGTGGAGCTCGACCTTTTTCATTTGCCTCAGAGCGGGATCGATGTCTTTCCTTGGATTGCCCTAGAGAAGGTTGGTTTCTTTCCAGTATTTATAAGCCAGCCACGGATCCCACATGGCACCCGTTGCCGACATGACGGCATCGACCCCCAGATTAAAATAATCCTGGATATGCTGGGTCGTCATCACGCCGCCCACGCCAATGACCGAGAAGTCATACTTTTCCTTACGCGCAAGGGCCACCACCCTTGCCGCCTGGGCCATGGCGCACTGCCGTATGGCGGCCCCGCAGACGCCGGCGATCCGCCTTCCCTCTCCCGGCAGTGCGGGCGCCCCATTTTGACCGATCACCGCAAAAGGCAAGGTATTGATCCCGGAGACACCGTTCACATGAGGGGCGTTGGCCGCCAACATATCAGCCAGACATTGCAGGTCGGCAATATAGCCGATCTTAATGATCAATGGGGTTTCACCGATCGCCAACTTCACAGACTTGGAAATGGCAGACGATACAAGGGAATCGGTAAACACGGACCCCTCTTTGGTCACCACATTCGGACAGGAAAGATTAATCTCGATGACGTGGGCCCCAGCTTCCTTCGCAAACGCTGCCCCCTTGGCATAATCGTCTGCAAGATCGCGCTCCCCAGGGGTCCCGACAACGCTTACAATTAATATCTGTCCCTCACCCAAAACCCCTCTCGCCTTCTCTATATCCTCCTGCCAAATTTTAGGGTCGCGTGAAGGCATTCCAAATGAGTTGGTGATGCTAATCTCATCAACCCGTGAAGGAGAATCATCGGTGGCCACCAACGGTCTTCCAAAATCATCCTCTTTGATCTGGCCCGTCACTTTCAGGAACATACAATTGGGATTGGGATGGCTCGGCATCGCCCGTGTGCGCACGGTTTTATACACGGGAAGATCGAAGCCGAGCGCTGCATACGCCCGAATCCAACGCGAGTTTAAGAGGGGTCCCGCTGGTATACCGAGAAGGGAATTAACTTCAAACCCCAGAAATTTCCGCTTCCGTATCAGCGTGCGTGGAAGGATTTCCCCTTTGATAAAGGGCCCCTCTTTGTAATTGTCCTCATAAGAACGATGGATGTCATAGGCGGGAGTTAAGTCCGGCATCACATACCCGATAACAAAAAACCCAGAGAACCTGGGCTGTTTGGAACAATTACGGGCGTATCACGCCACGGATTTGCCCTCAAATACGTCGATCAAGGAGAAGCCCCACCTTCCCTCCTGTATGGCCGGGGTGTTGAAGATGGCCCGAAAATTCAACCCGGGTGCTCCCGCCCGTTGAATAAGCTTCGCCGGTTGCAGGATCAATGGCGTATCCATAACTGACCGTCAGGGAGCGAATCGTTCGGCCCTCTACCAGGGCCTGTGCCAGCGCGGCATTCACATGCTCCATTTCATGTCCAATGACCGCGAGTGCCGCATGCGGGGCACTCAAATAGGCGGCGGACGAGAAAGAAACCCCGCCGTCACTTGAAGCATCCTGATAGGCGCGGGTCGTTAATTTTTTTAGCGGGAGTTCTGCACCTTCTGATTTATTGGTTGATGCTCCTTCTTCTTCCTCCGCTGCCTTCGATGCCTGCTTTTTGGTCTCATCCTGAACCGCCTGGAGCGCCTTCCCTTCGGCCTGATCTATAAAAACCTGCGCGGCGGCAACGGCTCCTCCCTTCACCAGGCTCGCAGCCTGACGTAAAGAGGTTTCCGCCTCCCTAAGATCCTGTCCCGTTAATGTTCCTTTTGCCCTGCCAAACGAAATAAGACCAAACACCCTTGATAATTGGGCCTCGGCAGATCGTTCCGCCACCTCCCGCTCCGCCGCCTGTTTGGCGGAAGACCGGTCCGCTTCCAACCGGTTTTCTCCCTGCGCTTCAAGAGGTAGTTGCCGAGGCGCGTAAGATAAGTTACCCCCTCGAATTGCCTCGATTTCCATGTTCCGCCCTTGGGACAATACCGGTACGATCAGACCTTCTCAATAACCAATTTATAATGGCCACTTGTGGTTTTCGTTAACTCCAGAACCTTATGTCCCTCCCCTTGAACACTTTTTGGGACATTGCGCATCGGCTCTCCGTCATCGATCACCACTTCGAGCAGTTGCCCAGGCTCCATTTCTTCCAACTGAAGTTTTGTCTTTACAAAATTCATGGGACAGGCCACGCCCGAAAGATCAAGACGCAGGTCCACCTTTTTCTCTAGATCCATTGTGACTCCATTTTTCTCCGGAGATTCTATCTTCCTCAATTTCATGTTGGCATCCAATTGATCATAGGCCTCTTTACATTCGCAAACAAAAAAATCGGCCTCTCGCAGAAAACGTTTTATCGATTTTTCCGTGGGATCCATTTGGGCCCATTTGCCCAAATCTTCCGTAAAATTCTCGAACCGTTCTGAAACAAAACCTTGTTCCACCAACTTGTACTGAAACTCTTTTAAAATCTCTTCCTCATGGGGAGAATCAACACCGAACGGAATTAAAAGGGCGCGGCAGCAGACCACAATCCCGCCTCGAATTAGACCGACCGCCTCGGCATACTCCTGTCGCTTCAGATGCCATTGCGCCTTCTCCAGGGAAGAAGCCCCTCCTCGAAGATAATTCTCCATGAGATCAATCATCGTCCCGGCGCATTCTCCGGGACCCAGATCCTCAAGGTCAAAATCTTTGTCCGCCTTATAATCCCGGTAAGATTCAGGGGCCTCCTCCAAAGAAGGGAGTTTTGTAAACTCCACGAGGCGATTGCAAACCGCATCGCGGCCATAGCGTTCGACGAACCGATTAAAATCCTCATCACCCACCCGGTTTTCCCGAAACAGATGAATCATCTCCATCACCGCGGCAGGCGTGTTCTTTGCGGGCAGTTTTAATTTTGAAGACCCGATCACCGAGCGATCCGCGCTTACCCCCCCTCCCAAATGGAGTTGATAATGAGGCACCAGTTTCCCGTTGATCTTTTTTGCAACACCATGAAGGCCGATACCGGCAATATGGTGATGGGCACAGGAGTTGGGACATCCGGAAATTCGAATGCGCAGCCCTTGTATATCTTCATAATCGGGGAGATTCATTGAGAACTCCGCAACAATCGCTTCGCCCAAGCCCATGGAAGAGGTCAACCCCAACTGACAACTATCGGTCCCGGGACAGGCGATGACATCCACAACCCGCTCTGCCCCGCTCCCGGCCAACCCATATTTCTCAAGGGCGGCATACAGGTCCGGCAATGATTCCCGCCGAACCCGGTGCAGTATAAAATTTTGCTGATGGGTCGTACGAACTTCCCCCGGAGAAAACAGATCAACGATGTCGGCCAATCCGCGAAATTGCAACGCGGTAATGTCGCCCACAATCAATTTTACATGAACTGCACAGAACGCCTCCTCCGTCTCGGGAAGAACGTTTGTCC
>SBBT01000005.1 GCA_005239595.1 Candidatus Troglogloeales bacterium
CATTCGGATCGGCTTGTCATCACCTCGCCGGGTGTATCGTCGGCGGCACAGGTAATCGCCTGTTCTCCCATACCGGTAAAAAGGATCGGCGCATTGAACCCGGACTTGCCGTTTAAGACTCCCCTCTTTCGTTCTTCCGTGAGACCCTGGAAGGCGCCCGAAAACATCGCCTTGTGCAGCTCGCAGTAAGGGTCATGGGCAAAAAGTGTGCCTCCGTAAAAGTAGGAATGCTCGATGTCGCCCCCGCCACAGAGGAATTTGAGGGAACAGTCCCGGCAGATCGGTTTTGCCTCCACGGTCGCCTGCCGTAACGCTTGAGCCACCGGACTGTCCTCCCATATCTCGCGGAGCGACTGCTTCAAAATATTCCCGCAATACAATTCGGGCACGTTCGCCATGGCGGCCGAGGGATAGACCCCCCCGTCGGCATAGACGCAAAGGCTCGATATCGCCGCACCCGAAAGGTCCCGTTTGGTGCCAACGGGATAGCGTAAACGGGCCTTGATTGCCTCATGGTTATCAATCAGGACACCTGCCATGCGCCCCGCATCCCGCGCGCGGCGGACGGCTTCAATGACCTGTTCGATAGAGGGCGTCTGATCGATCCCCTGTCTGTCCGCACGCCCGCGTTTATGTAACCAGAGCAGATGGTGGAGGGGACAGCCCATCTCTCCAATCAGACCGGTGATATTCGGGACATCGTTTGCGTTCGCCTCGGTGATAACCGTGCTGACGGTGACGGCAAGATGCGCACCGATGGCAGCACGAATTCCGTTGACGATCTTTGCAAAGCTGCCTACCCCGCGGATCGGGTCGTTGATGGCCGGGGTCGAACCATCCAGACTGATCTGGAGGCGAAGACGCGCCGTATCCTTCTCTGAAAGCTTTGCTAACTTCTCATCGGTCAACAGGATACCGTTTGTCAGGATTGCGAGTTCTGCCTTGGGATCCGACAAGATGGCATCGATCAGATCAAAGAGATCTTTGCGGAGAAACGGCTCTCCCCCCGTGAAGAAAAATCGACGGGTGCCAAGCGCCTTTGCCTCGGCGATGACACGAAGGAACGATTCCGTCGGCAACCCTTTCTCCCCATCCGGGCCCGAAGAGACCAGGCAGTGGCTGCAGGCCAGATTGCACGCGTTGTTGATCTGGAGCCAGAGTTCAGAAAGCGTCTGGTGGGTCAGATAGCTCGAGCGGCCCGGATAGGGGGCGCGCACGACTGCGGAGGGAGAAAGCATCTGCTGGCGCAGGGCATCCTGTGTGAGTGTCTCGACATGCTGCCAGGCCTTGGAAAAGGCCACGCCGGTCTCGGCGCTGTAGACACGAACCACCTCACCGAACGTCCGTTTTCCATCGAAAAGCGACCAGATCCGAGCCCCCATGGCATCGGTTCCCGCCCAGTTGGGGCAGGCAGGATCCAGGAGGATTGTCATCCCCTCCCGCTGTGTTACCTCCACCCCCGGCGCATACAGGATTAAATCGTCCGTCAAGACCATCGGTATCTCCTCCTCTATTTCTTAGTCGCCCCGTCTAAAGCGAATCTCCCCATAGTAGGCGATCACCTCCTCGCCGGTATTATCGGTATCTGTCATCATCGCCACGCCATTCACCAAGGGAGGCTCCTCCCCGAAGGCGGCTTTATAGTCTTTGTAGAGATTGTGCGCCTCGGAGACCCACTGACCCACCTTTTCCGGGCCGCTCTCCACCACGATCATCCTTACAAAATCGGTATAGGCATTCGCAACAATCGTCCCGGTCGCCGCCTTGCCATCCCAGACATAGTTAATCGCCGCAATCGGGATCTCTCCAAAGAGGAGCCGCGCCGCCCTGTATTTGGCCTTCTTTATAAAACTACCACGATTTTTGTCATACGCAAAAGTGATATAAATCCGTGCAGCATAGTCATCCCCCGCTTTGCGATAGACATCTCCTTTTTGAATCAGATTTTGCACCTTCCATCGCCACTCTATCACGGGATACTCCGTCAGGTTAATCTCAATTGGATAGATGAGCCCGGAGGCGGACTTTCGGCTTTCGGCCCGTATGACCGGGGTTTTACCCTCTTTCACAACGGTATATTGGGTTAGCCTGGGTATTTTCGGAAAGGTCAGCGGCCTCCACCCTGCAGGCAACTCGGTTTCTCCTGTGACCGTGGAAAATGCTCCGATCGGGATGACATCGGGTGCGGCATGACCCGCAAAAGGGACAATCAGCAGGAAGAGGGATAATGCGATGCGATCGTACGATTTCTTCAATGCGCAAATCCTCTTCGGAGGGCAAACCAGCGGGTCAGAACGGTTTTAATAAAAGGGGTCAGTCGGGTCTTGTTGTAGGCATCGGCGGCCTGTTTAATCGCTTCGGCTAAAGTAGGATACGGGTGGATGACCTGGGAGAGCTTCCCCAGACCGACACCGCCGACCATAGCCAGCGTGATCTCCGAGATCATCTCTCCCGCATGGCGGGCAACCAGGGCCGCCCCCACGATTTTATCTGTCCCTTTTTTGACATGGATTTTGACAAACCCCGCTGTCTCCCCATCGGTGATGGCACGATCCACCTCGCAAAGCCTTCGGGTAAAGGTGTCGATTGGAATGCCCGCCGCTTGTGCCTCTTTTTCATACATTCCAACATGAGCCACTTCCGGATCGGTATAGGTACACCAGGGGATCACCAGATCACTGATTTTTTTGCTCTTCAAGAAGAGGGCGTTTTGCAGGACGACTCGTGCGGCGGCATCTGCCGCGTGCGTAAATTTCCACTTCATACAGATATCCCCGGCCGCAAAGATTTTTGGGTGGGTCGTCTGGAGATATTCATTGACCCACACCCCTTCTCTTGGGTTGTACTTCACACCGACGTTGGCCAGATTCAGTCCCTCGGCATTGGGGGCACGGCCCACACCAACCAGGATTTCATCCACGGCAACCGAATCCGCAACACCGTTCCGAGAAAAAAAGAGGGTTTTCCCGCTCGCATCCTTTGTCACGCGATCCAACTTGGCATTAAGCATCAGCCGGATTCCCTCGCGCAGGAAGGTGGTCTGAATGATTTCTGACGCATCGGCATCTTCCCGGTTTAAGAGATGCGAACCGCTGTGAAACAGCAGGACCTCACACCCCAAACGCCGAAAGGCCTGTGCCAGTTCACATCCGATCGGCCCGCCCCCAATGCAGGCCAGCCGTCGCGGCCTCTCTGTCAGGTCAAACACCGTTTCATTCGTAAGGTAGCCGGCCTCTTTCAGGCCGGGGATGTCCGGATCAGCGGCCCTAACCCCTGTTGCAATCACCGCACTGGAAAAACGGAGTTTTTCACCGGCGACGGAGACGGTATCCGGACCGACAAAACAGGCATCGCCAAAAAAGAGATCAACACCCAAATTGGAGAATCGCTTTGCCGAATCGTGATGACTGATCTGGGCGCGAATCTGTCTCATCCGTTCCATCACGCCGCCAAAATCGATATCGACTCCATTGGCATGAATCCCAAAACGAGCGGCCTCGCGAACCGCCGCCGCAACCCGGGAAGCCGCTATGAGAGACTTGGAAGGGACGCAGCCGACATTCAGACAGTCTCCACCCATAAGATGTCGTTCAATCAGGGCGACCTTCGCCCCCAGGCCCGCGGCCCCCGCGGCGGTAACCAAGCCAGCCGTTCCCGCCCCAATCACGACGAGGTTATACCGCTTGGCCGGTTTGGGATTGATCCAATCGACTGGATGAACATTTTGAATCAATGCCTGGTTATGAACATCCATCTTTTATCGGGTGCCGAGGGTCATCATGGACGCCATCGTAACGAGAAGCCCGACGATTTTCAATGTCTGCCTCAATTATACGGGGGAGAAATGTGAAATCGGCCGTTGGGTTAGGGACTGGTCAGGCGTATATCATACGATCCAAATAAACCGGAGGCAGAAGAGGCTGCGGAAGAACGCTTTACATGGGCATGAAATGTCGTCGTCCCTGTGCAAGTCGTGCAGGAGAACGCAATCGATGAGGAGAGATCTCCAGCACTCCGGTTATCACTTTGAACACCTGCAATGGGATTATTGAGCGTATCGCTCACAAACAGAAACGTATCGGCGCCATTGGTTAGGTTGATCGTCTCCAAAGTATAGGAGACGCCGGGAGAGGCGGAGAATGGGATAATATCTTCATCGCCGACAGGATCCGAATGATTTCGATAGAGGGTATGATGTTGGGTTGCCCCATTAACCACAAGGGCCGACTCACCCGCGGTTTCGTTCGCATCGGCAAACAATTCGATCTTCCGTCCGGTCATGACGGACTGAAGGGAACTGGAAAAAGCGGACTGAAGTGATGAAAACTGAAGCCAGAACGATTCCATCGTTGCGGGAATAAGGGTCGGCGACTTCTGGATTTTAAGCACAACCGCCCAGAGGGAGGGAAACCCCAATAAAAGCGGGTCGCTGTCGGTATCGACGGGGGGGGCATCTACGATATCCCAGAGAACGCCGGCGACTGCAACTTCATTGGTGGTCGTAATCGTGGCGGAAGAAAACGTCGGCGACTGGGGAGAGGTATATTTTTCTATTTCAAACGAAAAGGTGCTGGAGGGTGACGTATCGAGATAAACCGGATCGTTACGGACGGCGCTCGCAAAGAAGCTGGCCCATCCTTCCGACCAACTAAGGCGAATATCCTGTTTGTTATCGTTAATGACATGCGGTCCCCCCGGCGACTGGTCGTGAGAAAAACGGGATAAGACAAAGTGGCCGTATTCATGCGCAATCACAGCGTCGTCATATTCGTCGGGATCGGCAGTTGAGCCGACAATGAAGATGGCGCCTTTCTGGTCGTCATAGAAGGTCCCCGTCGTTCCCCCCTTCTCCCAGAATGCCGAGAGCAGCGTGGGGATGCAGGCAGTATTCGATGGGGGACATGTAACCGTTTGGACAAATTGGTTCGATTTTAAAAGCACATCGAGGAGATTAAACGCCCCGCCGATATCAGAGACGCCCGCCACCAACGCATCGGAAAAAGAGCTCCCCTTGCTGTCATCATGGGCTGGAGAGACCAGCGCATAGAGCGCGCGATCGGTGCTGTTGTTGCGAATTTCCACCTGCGCAGCATAGTCTGACGCCGCTTTTGAGGGTATCTGAATATAAAACCCGCTTCGTCTCGCCGAGTTGTTAAGACCGGTAAAATTAAACGACCCGTCTTCGCCGGTCTTTCCGGTTGCCATCGTTACGAATCCATCAATCGCAATCACATTAATGATCGCCCCGCGTATGGCCGTCGGTACAACAGCCCCGGTAAATCCGGAAATGGTAAACGGCTTGTCTTCATATTTAGCGGTGCCTGAAATCGTAAGGTTGGACGATCCCGGATTTGCTCCCACCACCCCGACCATCGCGCTGGCGCTCAAAGGGCCGAGTGTCGCCGTGATCGTGGTTGTCCCTATGGCCACGCCGGTTGCCAGCCCATTGGAATCGATCGTCGCAATTGAGGGATTAAGCGATTGCCATGTGGCCGTTACATTTCCAACCACCTGGCCCGCGGAACTCTTTCCAATCGCGGTCAGCTGGGTGCTTGAACCGGCCGCAACCAAAATCACGGGATTGGAAGAGATCTCAATCTGCGCGACCCCTGTTGCGCCTCCCCCTCC
>SBBT01000074.1 GCA_005239595.1 Candidatus Troglogloeales bacterium
GAAGACATCTGGTATCCGGAGGGACCCGCCTATGCCCAGGCGCTGGGCGGTGGGGCTGAAGTGATTGTCAATATCAACGCCTCTCCCTATCATGTGGGGAAAGGACACCATCGGGAGGAGATGATCGCAAGCCGGGCCAAAGACAACCGGGTCATCATCGCCTATGCCAACATGGTGGGAGGACAGGATGAGTTGGTCTTTGATGGTGGAAGTCTGATCTTTGATCAATATGGGGGGCTTTTGGCGAGGGGGCGACTTTTTGAAGAGAACATCCTGATCGCGGATCTTCCGGTAGAGGCTGTTTTTCGATCGAGGCTCCATGATCCCAGGCGCCGAAAAGAAAAACTCGCGCATGCCTTCCCGCAAGTTGTGAAATGGGATTTCGAGAGTAAAGGTGGAAGAGGGAAGAGAGAGACCTTGACTGCGCCGATTGCCAAGCGGCTCTCGAGAGAAACTGAAATCTACAGTGCCTTGAGATTCGGGTTGTCGGAATATGTCAAGAAGAATGGATTTACAACGGGGGTTATCGCGCTTTCAGGCGGTATCGATTCCGCTTTAACGGCTGCAGTCGCCGTGGATGCCTTAGGACGTAAAAATGTCGTCGGCGTCTTTATGCCATCACGCTACACATCCTCTGAAAGCGCGGAAGCGGTAGAGGCGCTTTCCAGGAACCTGGAGATTCGGCTGGTCACGATCTCGATTGATCCCCTCTTTGCAGCATGCCTTTCATCCTTGTCGGAGGAATTTTCAGGCCGTCCTGTTGACACGACCGAAGAAAACTTGCAATCCCGACTTCGTGGGAATATCATGATGGCTTTATCGAACAAATTCGGATGGCTTGTTTTGACGACGGGAAATAAGAGCGAAATGAGTGTCGGTTACGCAACGCTGTATGGAGACATGGCAGGCGGTTTTGCCGTCATCAAGGATATATGGAAACTCTGGGTCTATCGGCTTGCAAGGGCCCGAAACCGCAAGAGGCCGGTGATACCGGAGTGTATATTTAGGCGGGCGCCGACGGCAGAGTTGCGCCCAAACCAAACGGATCAAGATACGCTTCCACCGTATGAGGTGCTTGATCCGATTCTGCAGGCGTATGTGGAGGAAGACAAGAGTTTCGACGAGATTGTCGCAATGGGCTATGAGCAAGCGATGGTTGCAAGGGTTATCGCGATGGTCGATTCGTCGGAGTTTAAACGGAGACAGGCCTCCATTGGGATCAAAGTCACACCGAGGGCTTTTGGAAGAGATCGGCGGATGCCCGTTACAAATCGGTATCGGAGTTTTTATCAAGCGCAGAAAGAGATGGAAAATATAACCTGCGAAACAACATCAGAAAAACTAGGAAAGGAGAGGAAATGACACCCAAGGAAGTATTGGAGTTTGCAAAGAAAAACAAGGTCGAGATGGTCGATTTCAAGTTTGTCGACTTTCCCGGCGTTTGGCAGCATTTCGCCACGCCTATCGGTGAGTTTACCGAGAAGACCTTTGAAGAGGGTTCCGGTTTTGACGGTTCGAGTATTCGAGGATGGCAGGCGATCAATGATAGCGACATGCTGGCTGTTCCAGATCCTGACACCGCCATTATGGATCCGTTCACAAAGATACCGACCCTTTCAGTGGTCTGTAATATTAAGGATCCTGTGACCAAAGAACTCTATTCAAAAGATCCGCGTACGATTGCGCAAAAAGCAGAGGCCTATCTTAAGAGCACCGGTATTGGAGAAACCTCGTATTTTGGTCCGGAGGCGGAGTTTTTCATCTTTGACGCTGTTCGGTTCGATCAGAACGCCCAGTCTGGATATTATTTTATCGATTCGGACGAAGGGGTGTGGAATTCCGGGAAGGAAGGGGGAAACCTCGGTTACAAACCGAGGCATAAAGAAGGGTACTTTCCCGTGCCGCCTACCGACAGCCAGGAGGATATACGCGCCGAGATGGTCCGGGAGATGGAAAAGGCCGGTATCATCGTGGAGAAGGAGCATCACGAGGTAGCCACCGCTGGTCAGGCTGAAATTGATATGCGGTTTTCCCCGTTGACCAAGATGGCGGATCAGTTGATGCTTTACAAGTACATTTGTAAAAATGTGGCAAAACGATATGGAAAGACGGTTACCTTTATGCCAAAGCCGCTCTTCGGAGACAACGGTTCTGGAATGCATACCCATCAAAGCATCTGGAAGAAGGGTAAACCGCTTTTCGCGGGAAATGAGTACGCCGGCGTCAGCCAGATGTGTCTCTATTACATCGGGGGGATATTAAAACATTCCCACGCCCTGGCGGCATTGACCAATCCGACGACCAACTCTTACAAACGGCTTACCCCTGGGTTTGAAGCGCCTGTCAATCTGGCCTATTCCAGCCGAAATAGAAGTGCCTCAATCCGGATTCCGATGTATTCGGAAAATCCTAAAGCCAAACGGATTGAGGTCCGGTTCCCCGATCCATCTTGTAATCCTTACCTTGCCTTCAGCGCGATGCTCCTCGCAGGGTTAGACGGCATCGAGAATAAGATTGATCCTGGAGATCCGATTGAGAAAGATCTTTATGATTTAAAGGGGACGGAGGCCGCCCAGATCAGGACGATGCCTGGGAGCTTGGATGAGGCGTTGGCGGCACTTGAGGCGGACCATGCCTTCCTCCTAAAAGGGGGTGTGTTTACAGAGGAGACTCTTACAACGTGGATGGAGTATAAGAAGAATAAAGAAATTGATCCGATGCGTCTTCGCCCCCATCCGTATGAGTTTTTCCTCTACTACGACCTGTAAAAATGGGTAGGATAGGCTGGCCTGTACATAATAAGGCCCGCCTATCCTAACTTTAGAACATCGGAAAGTGATAATTTAATACGACTCCTCCCAAAATAATCCCTCCAATCCAGACATGTGATTTAAAAAGGAAAAATAGGCCTTCTCGGGAAGCTGTTTTACGTAGTCGCATGACTTGATAGAAAAACCAGCACCCTGCCGTTGTGAGGGCCAGATAATAGAGAAATCCCAATTCCATGAGGTTTCCAACCAGCCAAAGGGAAAAAACAACCATGGAGAAGAAAAATCCCACGGCAATCCAGCTGTGAGTGCCAAAAAGCACCGCCGTTGATTTAATCCCAACTCGAATGTCGTCATGACGATCCATGAGTGCGTAAATGGTGTCATAACCTGTGGTCCAAAACAAGTTTGCGATAAAAATTAAAAATGGTATAAGGGACAGCTCATTTCGAACGGCTGTCCATGCCAGAATAATCCCAAAGCCAAATGCGACCCCCAATACAAATTGGGGGAAATGGGTGAATCTTTTTGTAAAAGGATAAAGAATGGCAAAAAACAGGGCTGCGAAACTTAAGAGAATCGTCAATAGATTCAGTGTAAGCACCAGAAAAAAGGAGAGGGTTATGAGAACAATCAGGACGAGAGCCCCTTCTTTCATAGACAAAGCGGAAGACGCCAATGGGCGCCCCTTCGTTCTCTCGACCTTTGCGTCATATTCCCGGTCGGTCATGTCATTGGCCACACAGCCTGCGCTGCGCATCAGGAAAGATCCCAGAATAAAGACGGTTAAATGTTTAAGGGTCGGTTTCCCTTCCGATGCGAGCAACAGCGACCAAAGGGTCGGCAGCATCAGCAGGAAGGTCCCGTAAGGCCGATCCAGGCGGATGAGCCGTCCGATATCCGCACGTTTACCCCAAAATACGCTAAGAAACGCCTTGGATTCCGTCAACGAATATACACTCATAGGGCAGAAAGGTTTGGAGTCAGTATTTCAGAAACAAGCCCTGGACATTCAGGGGACAGGATAAGTCGGTAGCGCCTTGTCCAAAAAAAGGTATCTTCCGGCAGGCCTAAATCTTTTGCGACATCCGGCAGAGGGAGGCGGGAAATTTCAAGGTTGTCCCGATAGGTAGGAATACGGCATTCTTGAATAATCGTTCCTATCGGCTTTTCTCCCA
>SBBT01000019.1 GCA_005239595.1 Candidatus Troglogloeales bacterium
CATCCGCCACTTGTTGGGTCAGGGTTCTGTCCCTTACGATCTTAGGATCCTCTCTTACAATATCGGGGGCGGACGTTTTGATCCAACAGGGCTTAAGATGTTGCTCGATGAAATACAACCCGATATCGCAGCCTTACAGGAATGCCGACTGACAGAAAAAAACACCGCGATATTTTCAGATTGGCATATTCACATTGAACGCGGCCTCTGTTTAGCAAGCAAGTTTCCTATTCTCAAGGTGGAATCGAGAGACCGAAGGGATATCTATCACCTGGGAGGAAGTGGGGCGATGGTTCGTTATCAGATAGAATGGCCCCATCAGGCCATCTACGTCGTTAACCTACATCTGGAAACACCCCGGCAAGGGATTCAAACTATGATACACCAGCTACGGCACTATGCCCATCTCCTGCGGCGGCGTCCCTTCGATGGGATAAAGACGATGATAAACGAAGGTTTTCAGGAGTCTTCCCAACTCATTGATGCCGAAAGCTTTCTTCGGGAATTTGAATCAAAAAAGGCGCGGGAATGGGTCGATCAAACGCCAAGCCCTATCCTCATCATGGGAGACTTTAACACACCCGTAGATAGCGTTATTTACGACAGATACTGGTCAGATTTTGAAAATGCATTCTCTGAAGCAGGTTTAGGATTCGGCAGAACAAAACTAACAGAATGGTTTGGAATGCGGATTGACCATGTATTGGCAGGACCCGACTGGAAATATCAGCGGGCATGGATCGGCCCCCATCTAGATACGGACCATCGGCCGATGGTCGCCGATATGCGCTGGGTGGGCGCATCCTCTATATCTCGGAAATAATTTCTTCCTCTTCAGGAGATTCAAGCCCTTTTGCCAATTGTGCAAGGTAATGCTTCGCCCAAGCAAGGTAAATTCCGCTGGCATCTTTCATCGCATAGGAACCTTTTAGAAAATTTTGCATCTCTTTTGCCTCAATCCCTTTTTCTCGAAGAGCCTCTATTTCCTCATCAAAATACAGACTTAAATTGTCCATGGCCCGAATAACATCTTCTAGCAGTATTTTTGCCTTTTTTGGCACGAGCCCTTTTCCAAACAGGGTTAAGTCTTATTCAATAAAAGCGCATCAACAACAGCACCAAAAAATGTCGCTTCAAAGTTTAAATGTTGCTGGGTCAGTTTTTCCAGAATAAAGCGCCCCTGTTTAACAGGGTCTCTTTGGTGTTGGTTTTCCGTTTCTCGAAGAAATAGTTGTGCTGCCTGTTTATAACTGGCCAGCCCCTTATCCGTGAAATGGTCAATGCGGGTTCCATACAAAGTATTGTGATCCTCGATTCGAATGTTTTCTCCTCCAATGGAGAGCGTCAGATGTTTTTTCGAAATGTACTTCCCATCGATACATAGGTAATTCCCGTCCTCCGGTTTTGCCTGTGCGCTTCCAACGCAGTAGACGTCATCAGAAAGCCGTCGCGTGAGACAATAGTCTTTTCCGATGGTGGTATCTTTAACCATAACCATCCACGCACCTAAGGATTTATCTTTTATAAAAAAAAGCGAGAGGACCCCAATGTTCAGCCGGAAGATCGACGCGGCGAAATGATATTGTATGTTGCCCATGCCGCCAAGATAGGCATGCTCTATACATTTTTCATTGTCAAAAAAACGCCTTCCCTTAAATGAGGAGGGGAAAATTTCCCTTATAGAGCCTTCTTTGGCCAGATCATTCAGACTCGACGTAATCTCCTGGATGGCTTGAGCCTGCTTTTGAGGATCTTTCGGAGATTGCAATTTCAGCGCTTTTACCAGATCTTCTACGGTATAAGCGCGATCTGCCTCTTTCTGAAAGAGCTTGAGGATCGATTCTTTCAGCAGGTTTGTCGTTACAGCCGCTGTTTCTGTCACCGTTTTACTGCTCCCTCTCTACAATCTTTCCCTAAAAAAAGCCCCCGCCAGATGCCAATAGAGGGCGAGGGCTTTTTAAAACATAAAGATAACAACCTTCTTATTGATAAGCCTGACCCAACGCGGCCGCCTCTGCCTTATGAGCCCCAAGGATGATTTCACCGGTTGCCCCATTCACCGGCGCCATAATGATCGCGTCATGCTTCGCTGCCGTACAGACCACAGCGCATAAGTCACATCCCTTACATCGATTCACAACAACAAATGCCTTCATTTTACGGGTATCTAGTCGAATGCAATCCGCTTCGGGACAGTAAAGTATACACAGCCGACACCCCTTTTCAGCGACACACTTATCATCTTCTACAAATGCGACGTTATACATCTCTATCTTCTCTTACCGAAGAGTCCAATAAACCGCTAAACCGCGACAGCGAATTTTTCTTTCTCAGCCCAGACCACCGCCCCTTCATACGATTTACGAATTGTGTCCATGTTTTTCTTTAAGAGCTGTTCTTTTTTTGCAAATTTCTTTTTAATCGCTTCGTCTAAGGAGGCCGTTCCGCCAGAGGCCACGAACTTCTTGCCAAACCGCTCCTGCAAAGCAAGGTCAAGTGCCTCTAATGTTACTACCTTTGTAATCCCTGAAACCGCGCCGATCATCGCCATATTTGTGGAAAGCTCCGTTCCCGCAACCTCCATCGCCAAGGCTGTGGCGTCAAAGGTATAGACCGATACCTGTAAATCAGCCAGAAACGCCCGATCATCGTCAGTGAGCAATTCTGAATTTGAGTTGATGATGATCACCCCCCCTTTTCTAATCCCGGAATAAAAGGGCGCCGTATAGCTCTTTTGCATCGTAATCACTTGCGGATGAAATACCATAATCACATCTGGATAGACCAACTCCCCGCGGTCATAGATCCGCTCTTCACCAATCCGGCAATAGCTTTCGGCTGGCGCCATCCGTTTCTCCGCACCAAAAAATGGGTTTGAGATTGAGAATTTATTGTCCCGATTGGCGGCCATTGCCATGACATGGGCCGAGGTAACCGCCCCTTGTCCCCCTAGTCCCGACATCCGTATATTCGTCCGCTTTTTCATCGCTCCCTCTCTATATTTTACGCCGTAATGGCAGAGACCTCTTTCTTTTGAGCCTCTATTTCCGCCAGATATTTTTTCGCCTCTTCCGTCACATATTCTTTGTAGCGAAAACGCTCGCCTGGCCGTTCTGAATCTCGCATCTCCTGGAGTCCCTCCATGCTGTCCTTCCCAATTTCAAGGATACAGGGCGTATAGAGCTGAAGATAGGTTGGCCCGACCTCCCGCGCCAGGAGCACTGCGTTCTTGACGATCTTTTCTACAAGATTCGGCTTGCTCACCGTGCAATGCACAACGTAGACACACCCCGATTCCCGCGCAATCTCGGGGAGAGAAACCTTCTCGAATTGTTTTCCGACGGGCGCCATTTTTGCGACAAATCCCTTCTGCATCAGCCCGGATTCCTGCCCACCGGTATTGGCGTAAAGCTCATTATCAAAACAGATGGTCGTAAACTTATCTCTCCGAAACCATGCCTGAAGTGTCATGTCGAGGCCGATGTCGACCGTTGCCCCATCCCCAGCCAAGACCACCACATCCTTGATTTTTCCAGGGAATCTAACAGAGAGGGCCCGTTTTAACCCGCTTGCAATCGCATTCTGGTTTCCAAAGAGGGAGTGAATGTTATGAACAGCCACATGGGGAAAAACCAAGCTGGTGCAGCCGGTGGAGCCGACCATCACGGTATCCTCCGGGTTTGGGAGCGAGGCGAGGATATAACGAAATGCCATCGACTCCGGGCAGCCGGCACAAAGGGAGTGCTCTTCAATCAACTCCTTGCTCTGACCAATGTCTTTCCATCCCCGATCTTCCTTTCCAAAGGTCGCCTGCTCCACCAGATCTCGATATTCTGGCGGCATAATGTCGTAAAACTCGGGACAAATCTGGATTTTTTCTTTGCTCATTGCCCATCTCCTTCTATAAGTCTAACCAACGAAGTTACTGTCAGCTTCCACGCCCTGCCAAGGTTGCTACATGGTGTCCCAACGTTTTATGGATCTCTTCAACAATGACCTCCGCCGGCATGGTCATCCCTCCTGCCACATGAGGTCCGGAGACCACACGGTGATTATCCGGAAGGATTGCCTTCACTTCTGTAGCGAGCCATCCCACGACATTAAATTCAGGAATGATGATATGCCGCGCATTTTTTGTGGCTTCTCGAATCTCTTCCGTTGGGAAAGGCCGCAACGACTTTACCTTGATTAACCCCACACGAATGCCTTCATCATCCAACAGCCGTATCGCTTCCCGCCCTTGAGAAACCGCAGTTCCAGAGGCGAGGATGATGATCTCTGAATCGAGATTTTCCGTCTCGATCAACCCGCCCAACATCGGGATGATATGTTTACGAGAGCGTTCACAAGCCCCCCGAACCTCTTCCTGCCAGGAGGCATGGGCCATATAACTAATGTAATTGGACTTCATAATAAACGGATCTCTCATCATCCGGATCGGCGGGACCTCCATGTCCATGCAGGGGACCGGCGAGCGGTAGGGATCATACGGCGGCAGACAGAGATCCGGAGGGGTCAGCATAACCGTATCCTTGGTATGGGTTACAAAGAAGCCGTCACAACAGAGCGCCAAAGGAAGATGGACATCCGGCTGCTCCGCAACAATATACCCTTTTAGTATCCAGTCGAAGAAGTCCTGGGCCGTTTCCGCATGCCATACCAGCATACCCGTCCCCAGGAGGAAATAGATTTCCAGGGTGTCCGGCTGAATGCTAAGCGGAGAATTAATCCCTCGGCAGGTCACAATCACCTGGATCGGCAAACGTGCCCCTGTCCACATCGGAAAGTTTTCCATCGCCCGCATCGTTCCTGGCCCTGCCGTCGTGGTAAATACCCGCGCCCCGCCAAACGCGGCACCCGCGCACTGGCTCATCACCGCAAATTCGCTCTCTCCCCGGAAATAATCCGCCACGTAGCCTTCGGCATAAAGCTCTCCAATTAAAGCCGCCGCCTCGCTCTGGGGTGTGATCGGGTAGGCGATCATCACATCAACACTGGCCCGACGAATCGCCTCCTTGATCACCTCGCTCCCCGTATAAAACGCCGCCGTGCGTGGAGATTCGTTAAAAAGATAGTTCGGATCGGTATAGATCTGCCCCTTCTTGTTCTTCGTGCCAAGGAGAACTCTTTGCGCCTCTGAGAGCTCGTTTGCCATTATCCACCCCCCTCTGAAAGTTTTGCAAAAACATTATCATTTGAGCTGCCGTTTTCTCCCTGTACCTCAACCGGCCGGTTAAACCCGAGCCCTTTCAACTTGCAAACCCACTCCGCCAGGCGCAGGATCTTGTCGGCCGTGGCGTCACGAAAAGTGAGATTGGCGTCTTCATGGCCCGCCATCGCGCACATCGCAATGGTAAAACAGCTTGTTCCGCCACGAATCATCTTCAGAGAGAGATTTGCCTGATGGCAGTGAACACCCACAAACATGCAGACATCTTCTTTGTTATGCCAAATAGTCAAGTTGGGATGATTGGGGTTAATTTCGACATCGGGGTTAATCTTCGGGTATTTGGGCCGGTAATCAGCCATCGGGATAATTCTTGCGGGAATGACACTGGCCAAAACCTTGATTGCCTTGGCTTTTTTAGCCGCCTTATCATTCCAGTTCCATAAAACGAGTGGACCCGGATGAATGGTTGGATTCTTGGCCTCAATGAATTTCTTGGCCGCATACTCCATCGCAACCTCTTCCCGAACGATTTCCCCTTCAATATGGGCTTCCCCAGGTTCCGGGAGGACAACCCCCATCCTTGCCGCCGAAGGGGTAAAAAACGCTTCCGGTCCCGGGACAACACGATATCGAGCCATTATTCAACACCTTTCGAGTTTAGAAATACGTGCCTTTTATCCATCATAAAACAACCATTTTTCCTTACTGTAAAGAAAAAAAACCACCCTCTCATTGTTCTGTACGAACAGGATAACCTCGTATCTACTAAGATTTATCACGGGCCTCATCGCCAAGTCAAGGCGATTCTCCCTGGTTTTTCCCTGTTTTTTACATTTCTCTTCTCCCTCCTAACGATTTTGCCAGTGTCACTTCATCTGCGTACTCAAGATCGGCTCCCACGGGAATACCACACGCAATTCGGGTAACCTTCGTTCCAGAGGGCCGTATCAGGTGGGCCAGATAGAGCGCAGTCGCTTCGCCGTCGATATTGGGACTGGTGGCAATAATCACTTCCGTGATCCCTCCGTTCTTAAGCCTTTCAACCAGGCCTTGGATGGTGCGTTCCGGCATCCTCCCATCCGACACGGGAGAATAGGTTCCATGTAGCACATGATATAGGCCTCTGTATTCCCCTGTTTTTTCAATAGCATATAATATGTTTGGCTCTTCGACCACAAGGATTTTCTGGCTGTCGCGGCCTGGATTTGCACAAATGGAACAAAGATCCCTTTCCGCGATGTTACTGCAACTCTTGCAAAGGAGGATCTTCTCTTTCACATCAATAATGGCCTGGCCGATCTTCCTGGCCGCCCCTGTCTCCATTTTTAGGATATAAAAACCCAACCGTTGGGCCGTCTTTTTCCCGATACCAGGGAGCAACATCAATTGATCTATCAGGTGGGAGAATACCTTTTCCATCATCTATTGAAAGAGGCCGGGAATTTGGAACCCACCGGTCATCTCTTTCATCTCACTCGTCATCAACTCCTGACTTTTCCGCAAACCTTCATTAACGGCGGCCACAATCAGATCTTGCAACATCTCCACGTCGCCCGACCTGATCACCTCAGGGTCAATCGTCATTGAAAGAAGCGCCTGTTTTCCGCTTACGCGTACCGTGACCATGCCTCCTCCGGAAGAGGCCTCAACCGTTTTTTTTGCGATCTCTTCCTGAAGTTTGGCCATACGATCTTGTAGAACCTGCGCCTGTCTCACCAGATCACCCATCATCTTCCTATTGGACATAACCACTCCTTTTATATAGAGTTTTTAACGATCATGCTGTTTGGTTTCAATGATTTTCCCTCCAAACACCGAAAGACTTTCCTGAATAAGCGGATGTGCCGTAGCAGGGATCTTCTTTCTGGGAGGATCCTGTTCTGGAATCTCAACAATCACAACATTGACTTCCTGTTGGAAACGGGCCTTCAGCAGGTCGTCGAGCCATTTCTTATGGTCTTCCTTAAGAAGGAGGGAAATCAAGAACGACGTTTTTTGGGTATATCCAATTGTAAGAGACCGATCGTTCATCTGTAACAACTGGCCCTGTTCCAGGTAGGAACCCAGGTGGGGGCGCCTCTCTTTAACTTCCAGAAGGATGCTTTTCCACATTTCCTTTTGGCCTTCTTGAGAATTAAGAAAGGGTTTAAGAAGGGGTTCCTGAACTTTCTTTCCAAGGGGAACCTCCGGCGTGGATAGGCCCTTCGAATCAGGAATAGGCGGTGCGATGGCCTCTCCTCTCGCTAAGGCCTCAAGCCGTTCGATCACTTTCTCAACAGGCTGAAGCTGGGCGAGCAGCATCGCCCGCATCAAGGCAACTTCAAAGTTAAGGTGCGGATGGGGAGAAGCACGGATCTCTTCCTGCAATCGGACAAAGAGAGAAAAGAGGCGTTGCATCTCCTCAGGGGAAAAAAGAGACGCCTCTGCTTTAACTAAAGCGACCTCCTCTTTTGGAATCTCAATCCATGCATCGGTCTCCTGAACATTCTGGGCGACGATGACATGCCGAAGGTGTTCCATCCAATCAGCCAGAAATTGGCGCAGGTCGCACCCTTGATCTGCGAGTTCTTTTGCCAATTCCAAAAGGGCCGCCGCGTTTTTCTGATGGATCGCAGATATCAGGATATGAAACTTTGATGCGCCGACGCGCCCTAAAAGCGTGGAGAGGTCTTCTTCTTTCACCTCGCGGCCCACACCGGCATAGGAAATAGCCTGGTCCAGCAGACTGAGCGCGTCGCGCATGCTCCCTTCGGCTACCCTGGCAATCAGGTGTACGGCACTTTCCGTAAAAAGGGCACCACGTTCGGCAATCACACGCTTCAACTGCGCCACGATCTCCTGACGGGGAATCCAGCGAAAGATAAAATGCTGACAGCGAGAAAGGATCGTTGACGGAATTTTATGCGATGCGGTCGTGGCCAGAATGAAGACAAGGTGCGGCGGCGGCTCTTCCAAGGTCTTCAAGAGGGCGTTAAACGCCGCATTGGATAGCATGTGGACTTCATCAATAATATAAACTTTGTACCTTCCCGAGAGGGGAAGATATTTTACCATTTCGCGCAATTCACGAACGTCATCCACGCCTGTGTTGGAAGCGCCGTCAATTTCAATGACATCGACGGATCGGCCTTCTGTGATTTCGATACAGGAATGACATTGATTGCAAGGCAATTCGTTTGTCGAAGAACAGTTTAACCCTTTCGCCAGGATGCGGGCCATCGTGGTCTTCCCTACCCCCCGCATTCCAGAAAAGAGATAGGCCTGCGCAAATACCCCTTGTTTTAAGGCATTTTTTAACGTGGTTACGACGTGCTGCTGGCCAATAATCTCCTCAAAGGTTTGAGGCCGCCATTTTCTTGCTGACACCTGGTAGTTCATTTTCTCTGTCACGCTGAATTATTCACGATTGGCGATTGCTCGCAACTGCGCAATCGCAATAAGGAACTGTTATGTGGAAGGGCCAGGTGATCCTGCGGCACCTAAGAGCGCCTATTGACCGTTGCTTCCTTCCGGACCTGGCGGGGTTCATAGGTTCCTACTGCACAGGGCCCAACCCCTCCACACAACAGCTCCTCCTTCCGGCACACCAACTTTTAAGTCTACACGATTGGCGGAGAGAGGGGGATTTGAACCCCCGAGGCGGCTTTTGACCGCCTACACGATTTCCAGTCGTGCTCCTTCAGCCGCTCGGACATCTCTCCCAAATTTCTATCAATTGGTGGAGGGTTGCATAAAAAACTAGCAGGCTGTTGAAAAGTCCCTCTGCTTCGGTCTAGGTTTCGCGGAAATCTTAAACGTACCTTAATAAAGTACGCTGGGGTCTCCTTGTTCCCTGCAGCCTCGCATCCGGGACTTCTTGAACAGCCTGTATCGAAAACAAGTTTCTCAACAACCTGATAAATCTATACGGGGATATTATAACAAGGTTCAGTGAAGGAAGGCCACTGCTTTTTGATGGCCTGACGGGTTCTGTTATTTACGGACAGCAAATCATAGAGGGCGTTTCTGCAACCATCGATAGATGATCGGAACGAAGGCAAAAAGCCCCAGCAGGATAAAGGCCCCCAATATCTCCGGAGAGGCGATATCATCCATTGAGTTAATGACCCCTAATTGTTTACCGGCGTTACTGTATATAAAAGTTCCGGGAATAATGCCCAGGGTTGTTGCCGCTATGTAGGTAGAAAGGCGCATGCGTGTTAGTCCGGAAGCAAGATTCACCAGAAAGAAAGGGAACAGGGGATTCAACCGCAGACCCAAGAGGTAATAAAAGGCATCTTTGGAAAATCCGCTCTGGATTGATTCGAGTTTCCTGCCAAACTTACGTTCAACGATATCTCGAAAAATATATCGGGCCGAGAGAAAAGCCATCGTTGCACCAAAAGTAGCCCCAATGTTCACATAAAGGGTTCCCCATAAACTTCCGAAAAGAAAACCGCTGGCAAGGGTTAGAATCGCTGCCCCAGGGAGTGAAAATGCCGCTTGAGTAGTGTAGATCAGAATGAAAAAAGTGACGGTGGACGCATAATGGACCTCTGTAAAGTTTTTAAGGAAATCTTTGTGCTCCTTCAGTGATGAGAGGGTGGCATATCGGCCAAGATCGAAATAGAAAAAAACAGTTAGCCCAAAGACAAACAGGCTGATAAGGCCCCATTTTCCGATGGAACTGTTCCGTTCGCCTTGAGATTCTTCTGTCACTGTCATGTTTTTGGGGGGTTAAAGTTGTTTGATCGGTCGTTGTAATACCGCTTTTTATGCTGTGTTGTTACTGTTGCACGCCTTCTTTGGGAATGCAACAAGATAAAATAAACCGCTATCTGCTTCCAAAAAAGGGTCAAAGGTGATGTCAAGCTGCGTGTGTAAAAATTTTGAGGGTGTGGTTTTTCCATTGTTGATTAAAACGATTAAAGATTGCATAGATGATCCGATCCACGCTCTGTATGTTCACAAAGG
>SBBT01000224.1 GCA_005239595.1 Candidatus Troglogloeales bacterium
GAAATTGTGTTGAACGAAAGGAAGATTGCCAAAGAAAAAGCCTGACAAAATAAAAGTAATCATCCAAAGGGCGGCGCCCACCACGCTATAAGAGATGAAGCGACGATAATCCATTTTGCTGCATCCCGCGACAAAGGGCGCAAAGGTTCTAACAATTGGAAGAAAACGGGCAATGATGATGGTCTTTCCGCCATGCCGTTTATAAAAATCTTCCGCGCGATGAAGATGGTTTCGATTCAAAAACCGGCTTTCCTCCTTTGCAAGAATCTTCTGCCCCATCCGGTGGCCAATGGCGTAATTCACCGTATCTCCCAATATGGCGGCAGCTGACAACAAAATGATGATCTCGACAACGTGCCCTATCGGAGCGGCTATACTCGCAAAAAGAGCCCCTACCGCAAATAAAAGGGAATCGCCGGGCAGAAACGGCGTGACGACCAATCCGGTCTCGCAAAAAATAATCAAAAACAAAATCAGGTAAATGCCGGTTCCGTATTCCGCAAAAATGGTCTGAAGATGACGATCCAGATGGAGGAAAAAATCAGCAATCGGATAAATAAATTCCATTAAGTAAGCAACTCTCCTTTAAGACAAAACAATATAGCCGATCATTAAACAACAGTTGGAAGGTGATTGTCCAATCCCCCAGCGGGGTGGCTACGGCCACTGCAAGGACGACTGCTACGCAGTCTATGCCCGCTCCCGTTGGTCGCGGTGAAAGTGCAATAAAACGTTTGCAATTTCTACAACCCTAACGGAGAGGTACGACCCCTGCGAGGACTAACACTCCTGCCTCCCCCCGCTGGGTAGGGCCGTAGCGACTGCCCGACAGACATCCAGCAGGCCGCTGCCATACGAGGACTCTTTTCCCGGCAGGCCTAAATCTTTCGCCGTCTCCTCGAGAATGGCTTTTATTTCAGAGAAGGAGAGCGTCGGACGATGCTGCAGCAGAAGGGCCGCAGTTGCCGAGACATAGGCAGCAGAGAGAGACGTCCCGGAGGCGAATTGAGCCTGATTTCCCGGCGCGGCGCTTAAAATTTCAACGCCGGGCGCGGCGATATCAATGAAATCCCCACGGGTGGCTTCTGGGTAGAGGCTCGCCTGAATATCAACGGCAGTGACCGCAATTAAATTGTCCAGACCGGCCGGATAAAGGGTCGGCCCTTTTGGCCCATCGTTACCAGCCGCTGCAACGACGATCCGGCCTTGTCTCGCCGCTTCATCCACCAGATGCGTCACTAGCCGATCTTTTGGCCCCCCGACACTGAGATTGATGACTTGCGCGCCCTTGAATAACGCGGCGTCAATACCCCGCGCCACGCTGACCGATTGGCACAGAGCCTCAATCCGATTGGGATGAATCGGCCGGCAAGACTTAATCGCAATTAACCGCGCTTGGGGAGCCACTCCCGAAATCTCCAATTCCTTCGTAGGATGAGCCGCCATCACCCCGGCTAAAAGCGTTCCATGCAGATCGGGGCTAAATCCTTCTCCAGTGAAATCGAGCGTTTCAATGATCTGACCCTTTAAGGCAATGTGGTTTCGATCCACCCCGGTATCCACCAACCCAATCGTCACCCCTTTTCCATTACTCATCGGCGAAACGTGATCCGCGTGAATCATCTGAAGCCCGTAGGATAAGGAGGTGCCGCTGGCTTTTGTATGCGCAGTGGTTTTATAAGTCAAATTCGGTTGCGCCCAGAGAACGCGCGGGTCCAATCCCAACTCGGCCGCTTTTGTTTGCTCCCCTGTTTTGCCTAGAACGCCAAAGACAAGGATCCCAATCTTGCCGGATAAAAGCGGATAGACCGCCTGCAATTGAATGGCATGGCTTGCCGATAATTCTTCTCCGAGGGCTGTCATTTGCTCGATAGGCGCGAGCGGGATGACCACCAGCACCTCGCCGGGAACGGTCTCTTTTTTCTCCTTCTCTTGCTCTTTCTCTTGCTGAGATGAACGAAGCCACCGCTTGATCAAAAAACCGACGACTAATGCGCCAACGACCCCTCCGATTAAGGTGGTGATGTTACTTCCTCCATCTTGATCTCCTGGATCCAAGTGCGGTGGGCCTTGCGGGGGAGGCTGCTGCTGAACAGAGGGAGCCGGGACATAATACCCTTCGCCGCAGGCGGTCAGGAGGAAGACAAAAAGTGTTCCGCATGTTAGCAGACGAAATTTATTGCTGAATGGTTTAATCATTAGATTCCCGCGAACCGGATCACATCCGGATATTCTCTGAGTAATTTAACCCGCTTTTCAATCTCCATCGTCTGATGGGGTGAAACCTTTAACTCGACCCGATAAAGACCGAGCGCCGACGGCCCGCTCACAATCGCTCCATCTATCTTTTTCAAGATATTACGGATTTGCAATTCTGTTGCGTCCGGATGAAACGCCACGGTCAGCCGTGCCCGCGTTTCTATTTGAGGCACAGGGCCGGACAACGTCCTCAAGTCCTTCGGCTCTGTCCAAAGCATTCCAACGAGACCCACGATGAGGATGAACTCGGCTGCAATCATCGCGTACGCCGCCTGCGGGAAAGGCTGCCGCACGGAGGCAATGATCTCCCCAATCCATTGCTGGAAGCGATCCGTCCAACCCATCTTCTCCGAGCGTGCCGGCGTTGCTGCATCCTGCTCGATCCGTTCAAAGATATTTGTTAATAGTCGGGGGGAAGGGGTCGGAGCCGCTTCGTTTTGTTCCACAATGTGTTGTTGCAACGCCTTGAGGGATTCTATCTCCTGGCGGCAATCAGTGCAGTCCGCAAGGTGTCCTGCAACCTCCTGATATTCCAGATCGGTTAAGGTTTTATTGAGATACCACGGAAGCAGCGTGAGAATTTCCCGGTGTGTCATTGTCATCCTGCGCCTCCTTCAATCCCCATTTGCCTCAAAGTCACCTGAAGCTGTTTCCTCGCATAAAACATCCGGGTCTTCACCGTGCTGACCGGGCAGCCTAAAATTTCGGCAATCTCCTGACAGGAAAAGCCATGATAAAAGGTCATCTCGATCACCGCGCGATGTAAGACAGAGAGCCTCAACAGGGCCTGCTCGATCTTTTCTTTTAACTCTTTTTGAAAGACCAGATCATCCGGCCGCTCTTGCTGGGTATCCTCCAATTCTTGTAAATCGTTGTCTTCCAGGTCAACCATCTCCGGCCTCCTTTTCCGAATCAGGTTGATTGCCTTATGGTGCGCAATTCCAAATATCCAAGTGGAAGGTTTCGCCTCTCCGCGAAAGTTTTTTGCCCCCTTCCAGACCGCCACCAGGGTATCACTCAACAGTTCTTCGGAAGCAGCAGGATCTCCGGTCATCCGAAAAAGATAGCGAAACAGCCGGGGTTGATACACATGAAAGAGCCGTTCAAATGCCTCCCGGCTTCCCTCAGCCACCTGCCGTATCCAGGCCGCTTCCTGATCTGCTTCAGCCACGATCTTTATTGACCTTTCTGATGGGTGTGCTACAGAGTAAGTCGTTCAGTGGGGCAAAATGGTTCAATGAATAAGGGAACATTATTTCTTACGATCCCGTCTTGGCAAAGCCATATCCTTTGATTTTTCGCCAGAGGGTGGTTCGACTGATTCCCAATTTCAATCCGGTTTCTTTGTAGTTCCAGCCGGTATCATTCAACGTTTTAAGAATCATCTCTTTTTCGAGCGTATCTAAGGGTTTTTCCTCCTTGATCATCTCTTTCACGATCAGGTCGTTCTGATGAATCTCTTTTTGAAGATGAGAGGCCTCCAGCACTTCCCCCGTGCAAAAAACCATCGCGTGTTCGATAATGTTTTCCAGCTCCCGGACATTTCCGGGATAGTCATACTCCGTTAAAATCTTGATGGCATCCAAAGAAACCTGGCTCACCTTCCGCCCCATCTCTTTGTTAAACTGCTGAAGAAAATGGGAAACCAGCGGCGGAATATCATCCTTTCTATTTCTGAGCGGGGGCATGAGAATCGGAACAACCCGAAGCCGATAGTAAAGGTCTTGTCGAAACTCGTTTTGTTCAATTGCTTTTTTTAAATCTTTATTCGTTGCCGCAATCAATCGGACATCTACCCGAATCCGCTTAGAGTCCCCTACCCGCTCAAACTCTCCCTCTTGAACGACGCGCAGGAGTTTGACTTGAGTCGTCGGGGAAAGCTCTCCGACCTCGTCCAAGAAAAGGGTTCCGCTATCGGCCAGTTCAAAACGGCCGATCTTATCGGCAATGGCACCGGTGAACGCCCCTTTGACATGACCAAAAATTTCGCTCTCCAGCACGCCCTCCGCTAACGCGCCGCA
>SBBT01000121.1 GCA_005239595.1 Candidatus Troglogloeales bacterium
ACAGAAATAGCGCCAGAGTCTCCAAAAACATCTTAATTGACTTAAGTTCCATATCTTAGGGAAAAGACGCTGTAATAATAAGAAATAATGGACTGTTTTAGGTAGGGTCTTATGCTGCAAGGTTGAGCGCACGTCCGGTTTTTGGAAGCCCGCCTGATAGGATGGCGTTAAGGATGCGTCCAAAGGCGCGTTGATCTGCCGTGACCATTTTCTTTAAGGTCTCCTCCATCTCGGCTTGCGACTCTTTGATTTGAGCGATGGCAGAAAGGGCCTTCGCCTCGCCTTTGACCTGGCGCAATTTTACCCGATCGGCCTCGACGTCGGAAGATTCTCCACGCGCAATTTTTGCCTCAAGCTTCTTTGCCTCTCCCTCTTTAGCCTGCTGCTGTTGTTTGAGAGACGCCACCTCCGCGCGCGTTTGCACCGACTTTAAATGTTCTGCCTCGGAAGCGTGGCCGTCGGCATCTGTTTTGGCACCTTCTTTAAGAGGATCTTCTTCAGACTTATTATAAGGATCTTCCTCTTCAGCGGGGGGCGTCACGCCTGCTTTTTTCTCGTCCACCACAGTCCTCGATCGTGTCACTCCCCCCGTGGCGACAAGACGACCGTTCACAATGGCAAATTGGATATCGATCTCCACCTCGGCCCGTCCTCCCGCCGCGATCGCCGTCAATTCGGCCGCCGCCTTATGACCCTGCTCATGGCTTACCACATACCCAATGCTGGCCGACGGATGTATCGCATCGGTACCGCCATGTCCGCGAAAAGACATCAACGGGGGAACAGCCGAAACCCCATTCATTGCAATATCCCCTTTTCCTAAAAAACCTAAAAACACGTGTACCTATCCTAGATCAACATTTTTTTAATGTCAAGAAAAAGTAACTGCAGTGAGCAGATGGACTGGCCCAGCCAAAGTGATAAAAAGTAACACCCTCATTAATGCGGCGGTCAGGTATGTTGACAAGCTGCAACCGTTTCATGTAAAAGCAAGCAAAGTTTTACAGTTATCACATTTTAGACCAACCATACCACATAGAGGAGAAGATACAGCATGAAGAAAGTATCCTTGTTTGCAGGAATTCTCGCATTTGCCTTTGTATGTAATGCCTATGCCGAGATCAAACCGGAGCACGATCCCATAAAACCAAGGGTCCCGCCGGACAAAATAGCCGCAGTGAAGGCGATGAAACCCCCCTTTCAAGCGACGCCAGCAATCATCGCAGAAGGGAAGGCGCTTTTTGATGGAAAGGCAACCTGTTTTATGTGTCACGGGAATGATGGGAAGGGAAAGGGAGTGGGGGCAGAGTCTCTAACCAAGGTCGGCCCGCGCAATTTCACAAACCCCCAATTTCATAAGGTAAAAAGCTGCGGCGAGATGTTTTGGGTCGCGGCCAACGGGACAAAAGGGGATTTCTCAAAGAAAGATGCCCCAACGCATCCTCAAGGAACCGGCATGGTCAACTACCTGATTGGACATAACTCCGAACTCGGCCTCCCCGGCACACCGACTGTAACGAAAGATGAGCTCTGGAAGATCGTTCTTTATGAAAGGAGTCTTGGCGGGGGAAAGTGCGAGTAAGCCATTCACCTGCTCTGTCGAAACCGCATGACTTCACACATGAAGCGTCTAAAAAACGGGGGTTACCTTTTATGGACGGCCCCCGTTTATCTCTCCCAATAGGGGTTGCGTCTGACAGGGACCTCCTCAAAACTGATCCTGGCGCTCGATATTTCCGACTCTAAAGAAGCGCTCCGCATTGTAGATAAGCTTTCAACGTTGATTCAGATTTTCAAGATCGGATCAACGCTTTTTACCGCTTCCGGTCCATCTATCCTTGATGAAATCAGAAAAAGAGGGGCGGAGGTCTTTCTGGATCTAAAATACCACGATATTCCCCATACCGTTGCGGACGCAATACGCCAGGCGGTGAAACACGACGTTAAAATGATTACCCTGCATACCCTTGGGGGGATTGAGATGATGAAACAGGGTGTTGAAGTTGTTCAGAAAGCGGCGGGAAGCCGGCCGCCTCTTTTGCTGGGGGTTACGGTATTGACCAGCTTTGAGCAGAACAGCATGCAAGAAACCTTACAGACACCGCTTTCGGTAACCGAAATGGTCCTGCACCTTGCTCAAACCGCTTCCGACACAGGACTCGATGGGGTGGTCGCCTCCCCTTGGGAGGTCGCGCTCCTCCGAAAGAATTTTCCCTCTCCCTTTAAGCTGGTTACCCCTGGGATACGGCCCAAACTGGGCCAAAAGCAGGATCAAAATCGGTCTGCGACGGCCAAACAGGCAATCACAGATGGCGCAGACTATATAGTCGTAGGGCGGCCGATTCTGGAATCCAAAAACATGGTCAGGGCCACAGAGGCTATTCTGGCAGAAATAAAGCAGATCCCATGACCTTTGCAGACCCTCATACAACGACACATTTGCGTAACAAGATCGGTTCTTTATCCGTCACAGTCAACGTAGATACCTCCCCTGTTGAGTTGTTTAAGAGATTGCGACTGGGCCCCTTTTCCATGCTGCTGGAAGGATCACCTGGCGGGTGGTTCGACGGCAGGTTCTCACTTTTGGCCGGAGCCCCCTTCGCTATTTTCCAGAGCAAAAATGGTTCAAACCGGTTTGATCATCTGTCACAAAACCGTACATTTTTCCATGTTGGAGATCCGCTTGCAAACCTTGAGAAATGGATTAGCCGTTTCTATTCCCCCGTACCACCGGAGGAGGCGGATATTCCACTTTCACAAGGGGGGGTGGCAGGTTTTTTCAGCTATGACCTGGTCCACCAGATGGAGAAAATTCCGCCGCCTCTTAGGCAAGACCCCTCTCTCCCGGATATTTTCCTGATGTTTTTAAATCAGTTCGCCCTCTATGATCACGCGAAACAACAGCTAACGATGATCTATCACTCCTTCCCTGAAATTCAGATGGGGGAGGCGCCCCAAGAGGTCGAGCGTCGGGGCCGAAGAAGGCTAGAAGAGCTACAGAGATATTTGGAAGATACGACACCGTCGAACGATCCCGACGGACCGCCCTGTAAAATTCAGGGAGACCTTTCTGCAGAGACGTATATGCAAATGGTTCGGCGCGCAAAAGAGTATATTGCCGCGGGGGATATCTTTCAGGCCAATTTATCCCATCGCTTCAGCGCCTCCTATGCCCCTCCTTTTGGAATCTATGAACGGCTGCGGCAAATCAACCCCTCTCCTTTTTCGGCCTACCTGAAACTGGGGGAGATTGAGATTTCCAGCGGATCTCCCGAAAGGCTGGTGCGCGCAAGAGGAGGCCGGGTTGAGACATGGCCAATTGCCGGTACCAAACCGCGCGGTAAAAACCACGCTGAAGACGAGCAAATGATTTACGCCCTTTACGAGAGCAAAAAAGAACGCGCGGAGCATCTGATGCTGGTGGATCTGGAACGAAACGATTTGGGGAGAATATGCCGGTACGGCTCCGTACGCGTGAGCGCGTTGATGGATATTGAAAAATATTCGCACGTCATTCACCTGGTATCCCGGATTGAAGGGATGCTCATCCAGAAGGCAGGCCCGCTTCATATCCTTTCTGCACTCTTCCCGGGTGGAACCATCACGGGCGTTCCTAAAATTCGCTGTATGGAAATCATATCGGAACTAGAAAAAAGGGCGCGCGGCATTTATACCGGCTCCATCGGATATATCGGTTTTGACGGGGAGATCGATTTAAACATTGCGATACGAACATGGGTCCGTCATGGAAAAGAGCTCTCCTTTCAGGTCGGCGCCGGCATTGTGGCCGATTCAGACCCGGAATCGGAATACCAGGAAACACTCCAAAAGGCGGCCGCCCTGATCAAGGCTGTACAAACTTAAAACCCCTTAATTTATAATCAAAACACACCAGCGATGGATCGCATGCCGATGTGGATTTACCTCAACGACGGGTTTGTTTCAAAAGAAGAGGCCCATATCTCGGTATTTGATCACGGGTTCCTCTATGGAGATGGCCTTTTTGAGACGTTCCGCGCCTATTCAGGGAAAATATTCCGGCTCTCTCAACATATTGCCCGTCTCTCACGCTTTGCGGATCGGCTCTCTATCCCTCTTCTTTCCCCCTCGGCAATTGAGCCGCTTCTCTATGAAACCCTGGCGCGAAATCTCCTTGTAAATGCCATGCTTCGCGTAACCCTCACCCGGGGGGAAGGTGGTTTTGACCCTGATTTCTGCAAAAGGCCGACGTTCATCATCACGGCAAGGGCGCCTGTATTGAACCGATACAAAAAGGGGGCATCCGGTGCGATTGTGACGGTCCGGCGCCATGATCCGGCCGGGTTTCATCCCACCTTAAAAACGATCAGTTTCCTAAACAATATTCTGGCGAAACAGGACGCCAACCGGAAGGGGGCGGATGAAGGAATTTTCCTAAACGCGAAGGGATACTTAGCCGAAGGCTCGGTGAGTAATCTCTTTTGGGTAAAAGGGGGAAAACTTTACACCCCTGTCCTAAATGTGGGTCTGCTCGATGGCGTGACGCGGGCGGTTGTATTGGAGCTGGCAAAAGGGAAGAAGTTGCCGGCCTACCAGGGATATTATCGTCCTGACGCGCTACTCGGCGCGGATGAGGCCTTTTTGACCAACAGCGGAATCGAATTGATGCCGCTGACGAAAGTTGACGGGAAAAACATTGGAACGGGCCGTCCGGGGCCGATGACACGCCTGCTTCATCAGGCCTATCAAGCAACCGTAAAGGGGGAACTCGGCCTCATCTAATTTGCGCACCGGGGGGGATATCCTCCAGAAAGGTGGCCAGCCCCAACACCTCTTTTCCGCCGGCCGCAAGGAGCATCCCCTGTGATTCAATACCCATGATCCTGGCCGGCTTGAGATTGGCGACCAGAATAACCTTTTTCCCGATCAGAATATCGGGTGCGTATCGTTTTCCGATACCGGCCACCACCTGCCGCTTCTCCTCTCCCAGATCGACCGTAAGCAGCAGGAGTTTGTCGGATCCCGACACCTTTTGCGCCTCCACAATGGCGCCCGCCCGCAAATCGAGTTTTTTAAAATCTTCCAGGGCGATCAGGGGATGAGAAGGCGCTGGCCCTCCCGTCGCCGTTTTCGATTCGGGCGCGACTCTGGTCTCCCGCTCTATGCGGGGGAAGAGCGGTTTGCCTTTGGCAATCGTCTGTCCGGTTCCATGGCCGATTGCATCGAGGGGACCGTCTGGAAATCCCCCCAACTGACGTCTCATCTCTTCGGCCGTATTCGGCATAAAAGGAGAAAGATAGACAGAAATAATTCTTAGCGCCTCCGCGGCTGTGTAGAGGACGGTATCGAGCCTTTTTTTATCTTTCCGGTTTTTTGCAAGATTCCAGGGGGCCATCTGCTCGATGTAACGATTGGTCCGCTCCACCAACCGCCATATTTCACCCAACGCGACATGAAACTCAAACTGTGCAATAGCAGTTCGAACCGAATCATGCAGGCTGATGGCCGTCGCTTTTACTTCTTCCGCCTCGGGATGTCCCCCTTCAGCGTCAGGCTCCGGTATTTTTCCATCTGAAAACCGTTCTATCAGATTCAGCGCCCTGGATAAGAGGTTTCCCAGATCGTTTGCCAGATCGCTGTTGTAGCGCAAGATGAACGCCTCTTTTGAGAAATTTCCATCCTGGCCGAAGGGAACTTCCCGGAGCAGGAAATAGCGAAATGCATCTGCGCCAAAGGCTGTGATCATTTCATTGGGATCGACCACGTTCCCGCGGCTCTTCGACATCTTTTCCCCGTCCACAGTCCACCACCCATGCGCAAAGAGGGTGTTGGGGAGGGGCAGATCCAATGCCATCAACAGGGTGGACCAATAAACGGCATGGGTCGTCAGAATATCCTTTCCCACCAGGTGCAGGTCGGCCGGCCAGCAGGATAAATATGCCTCATCAGGGTATCCCGGTACGGAAATATAGTTAACCAACGCATCGACCCATACGTAGGTGACGTAGTCAGGATCAAACGGAAAGGAAATTCCCCATGAAAGCCGGCTTTTTGGACGCGAGATACAGAGATCCCCTAACGGTTTTTCCAAAAACCCCAAAACCTCTCTGCGGCGGCTTTCGGGCTGTATAAAAGAGCTGTTTTGATCGATATGGCGTCGAAGGCGGTCTTGATATTGTCCCATTTTGAAAAAGTAATTTCGTTCCTGCAGCGGTTCTACAGGCCGTCCGCAATCGGGACATTTCCCATCCAGAAGCTCCTTTTCCGTCCAAAAACGTTCATCCGGCAGGCAATACCATCCTTCGTAGGTATCCAGGTAGATTTCCTTCTTATCCCAAAGCCGTTGCAGGACTTCCTGCACCACCGACGTGTGGCGCGCCTCGGTCGTTCGTATAAAATCGTTGTTTGAGATGGAAAGCCGCGTCCAAAGACATTGAAAACGGGTGACCCATTCATCGGCATGTTGTTTCGGCAAAATGCCCCGCTTAGCGGCAGCCTGCTGCACCTTCTGGCCATGCTCGTCCGTGCCGGTCAGGAAAAAAACCTCCCGACCGAGCAGTCGGTGATAGCGTGCCATCAGATCGGCCGCAACGGTTGTGTAGGCATGTCCGATATGGGGCGAGTCGTTCACATAATAAATCGGGGTTGTAATATAAAACTTCTTCATAAAGATTTTCCTATCCTTAAAATGAATCGCCTGGCCCGTTATAACGCTCCGGTTCAGCGGCGAGCGTAGCGAGTCCGCCGCATGCGACTGTTAGCCCTCTTTTCTATCGCCACTATCATGCCGCATCCGCTTGCCAATAAAGAAACTGCTGGAAACCGGCGAAGGCTTTGTGGATCTCTTCGGGCCGGCCGCCCAGGTCGGCTAGGGCATCCGGCAAGGAGTTGTGGTACCGGAGCCTAAGCAGTGGGGTGAGCTTTTCCATGTCGAGTTCTTCCACGCCAACCGTGATGTAATGCTGGAGTACAAAATCGAGGAACGCCTGCTGCTTGGCGCTGAAACGGGTATTGATGTGGACGCGTGCGTTCGCGGCACGGACTTCACGGGTGACCGGCGGCAATGCGTAGGCAACATAGGCGAGCACGTCAAAGAGGTCGCTCTTCTCGGCATCAATGATCTTCTGCATTTCTGCTAATTGGTCATGCCCGAAGCCTTTCTCGGCTAACCCCTGCAACAGCTTCTTGCGCGTGTCAGGCGCGCTCCAGATGGCGCGGAGTTGTGTCTCGTCTTTGAAGAAGTCCGGCAGTTTGCCGAAGAGCAGTTCCATGAACTGTTGCGCTGACATGGGCGTGCCGTCGGGATGCCAGAAGCTCGTCATCATCATGTGGTGGATGGTGCGCTCCTTGCCGTCCGCCAGCTTCACCTTAACCTTCTGTAGCTTTTTGCACACGCAGGGGCGCTGGCGGCATTTCGGGCAGGGCTCAGGCTTGCAGATACAGGGAGTTTGGCCGCAGACAGGGCATGGTTTTGGTGGCGGCTTCTTGCACTCACACGGCTGGCATCCGCACTTCGTGCAGGGTTCCGGTTCAATGGGTTCACCGTCCCACTCCGGGTCACTGAAATGCTGGTACGCCTTCACGAAGTCGTAGAGGGTGAAGTAGTCCTTGCCGTCGTAGAGCCGCGTGCCGAGGCCGATGATCTGCTTGAACTCGATGATCCGGTTGATGGGTCGCATCAGGACGATGTTGCGGATGTTCCGGGCGTCCACGCCCGTCGAAAGCTTCTGCGAGGTGGTCAGGAAGGTCGGGATCGTCCTCTCGTTGTCCTGGAAGTCGCGCAAATGCTGCTCGCCCAGCTCGCCGTCGTTCGCTGTCACCCGCTGGCAGTAGTTTGGATCGGTGCTCGTCTTCATCTGGTTGATGAGGTCACGCACGGCCAGTGCGTGGGCCTGGTTCGCGCAGAACACCAGCGTCTTCTCGTTCTGGTTGATCTGCTCCATGAAGGTCTTCACGCGATGAGCTTCACGCTCCTTGATCTCGATGATGCGGTTGAAGTCCGCCTCCTCGTACCGTTTACCCTGCTCGATCTCGCCTTCGATTACCGTGTCGTCCGCCGTGTACACATAGTCGTCGAGCGTGGTCTGAATCTGCTTCACCTTGAAGGGGGTCAGGAAGCCGTCGTTGATCCCGTCCTTGAGCGAATAGAGATAGACCGGATCGCCGAAGTAGGCGTAGGTGTCCACATTGTCCTTGCGCTTGGGCGTGGCGGTGAGTCCCAGTTGCACGGCCGGCGCGAAGTAATCCAGGATATCAC
>SBBT01000217.1 GCA_005239595.1 Candidatus Troglogloeales bacterium
TCATCGGTGTAAGCTCCTTCCTTAAGGTTCAGGTTTCTCTTGCCAGAAAAACCAGCTTACACCCTCTCCTTATTTTACACACAAGATTTTACATCACCTACGTCAAAAGCAGACTTGACAAAAGGAGTGCTGTGGGTTTACAATCCAGTCCCATATTGTATTGATATCTTTCTCCCTTTTATTATAGTGTCTTAATGATGATAATTAAGCGGAAGGCAGGTTTTTATGGCATTAAAGAAGAAGACAGCTCCTGTACCAAATCCATCTGGTGCTACCAATGGTTCTACAAAAACAAAAAAAAGTCTTACGAAGAGGACTACGTCGGATAATCCATTCCAACAGGATCCGTTTCTTATTGATTTGAGTGCCATTTACGAACGGGCGAAATGGAAAAAGGAAAAGAGAGAATATTGGGTCACCCGTTTTAGGAAGATGTTGTCCGAAACTCCCTCCAAGGCGAAGGCAAAAAAGCAGTCTACCACTCTATAATTGCCCATCCCCAGGTCAGCCCTCCCCCAAAGGCGCATAGCACCACACGGGTTCCCTTTTTTATTTTTCCGTGACAAATTGCATCATTTAATGCGATAGGAATCGACGAAGAAGAGGTATTCCCAACCTGACCAATTGTGATATGGCATTTTCCCTGGGGAATTCCCGTTCTTTTCAAGATACGTTCCAGAATCCTTAAGTTGGCCTGATGAAAAATGAAAAGATCAATATCAGAGAGCGCAACTTCATCAGACAATACCATAAGAGATCGCTCCATCTTTTCTACCGCCATTCGAAAGAGCCCCCTCCCCTCCATTTTGATTGTGTGAAGCCTCTTTTGGAGAGAATCCTCTGTCATCGGGACGCGAGAGCCACCCGCCGGCAGGTGAATCAGCCTGTGACGTCTGCCATCCGAATAGAGACGAACAGATCGAACGCCTGTCGTCCCATCGGTTAAAACAACCGCGCCGGCGCCGTCTCCGAATAGAATGGCGGTCCCCGGATTTGCGAGATCAATAAATGGGGATTTCACCTCCGCGGCAACAACCAGAACATTCTTTGCCGACTTCGTTTTAATAAACTGATCTCCGACAGAAAGGGCGTATAAAAAGCCTGCGCATGACGCGCTGATATCCAGGGCGGGGATGTCTCTGGCGGAAAGCCCTTTCTGAACAAGACAGGCCGTGGAAGGGAATACCATATCGGGAGAGGTTGTTGAGACAAGGATAAGATCAATGGCACGGGCGGGAAGGCCGGAGTCCTGCAACGCCACCTTCGCAGCCTCAATGGCAAGCGTCGATGTGGTTTCACCCTGGCAGATCCAGTGACGGGCCTCAACCCCGCAGCGCTTCTTAATCTCCTTCTCGCTTAAACCAAGGAGGGCTGAAAGTTCTTGATTCGTAACAACCCGTTTTGGGAGCGCCCCCCCCGTCCCAATAACTTGCGATGCCATAATGGATTTGATTATATGGGTCGCAGGAGTTCATGTCAACGCGCCAAAACAGTCCTAAAATTTAACCTTCAGTCCTAATTTTAATCGCTCTTTTTCCGTAAAGCCGGCCACCACCTCAATGACATAGAGGGCCTTTTTATCGGTTGGACCATAAGAAGGGCAGATATCCGATCGACAGGGAGGGGTGGCTTTGGAAATATAAATCACCTCCTTGGACTCGTTTAGCCAGATAATATCGAGCGGGAATTTGCAGTTCTTCATCCAGAACAGATGAAACCCAGGTTCCGAAAAAATAAAAAGCATTCCCCCGTTGTCAGAGAGGTGATCTCGAAACATCAGGCCGTGCTGCCTGGTTTCGGGGTTATCGGCCACCTCGGCTGAAATCTTCGTTCCACTCGGGAAAACCACCGTTTGAGAGGAGAGGGGTATCCCAAAAGAGTCCTGTACCTGGAGAAAGAAGATCAGCAGCAGTAAATTGGTTCGTTTCATGGGCAACGAGATCGTACGAGAGGCAAGACAGAAATGTCAATTTTACGAATGTGCACGGACAGTTCATTGGATATTCCAACCGAACATCTCACTTACGGCTGACAAAAAACCAGTTTTGGCTTGACACGATATCAGGGTTGTGGCCTACTATCGCAGAAATTTATCTGTGAGAATACAACATTGGTGGAAATGGATAACATCTGGTCGGACTGTAAGGGGGATCTGGAAGAGGTTGAGCAACATATCAAGAAAAGCCTCGATTCAGAGGTAGCCATTATCACCACGGTTGCCCATCATATCCTAAATGGCGGTGGGAAGAGGATACGCCCCCTGCTTTTAATCCTTTCTGCCCGCCTGTGTGCCTACACGGGGGGAAGCCACATTGCCCTTGCCGGGATTGTTGAATTTATACATACGGCAACCCTGTTGCACGACGATGTCATTGATAATGAAAAAATCCGGCGTGGTATTTCCGCGGCCCGGGTCTTATGGGGGAACCGGGAAAGCATCTTAGTGGGGGATTATCTGTATACCCTTGCCATGTGTCAGGCGGTGATGATGGAAAATATCGAGGTGAATTACCTCCTATCCGCAACATGCCGCAAGATGACCGAAGGAGAAACCCTGCAGTTGGTCCATAATAACAACTTGGAGCTGACCGAGGCCAATTATTTTCAGATCATTGAGTACAAGACCGCCTCTTTAATCTCGGCCTGTTGCAGGCTTGGTGGAATTATAGCGGGAGCGCCTGATGTGGAAAAGAACGCATTGACCCGCTTTGGCCAGAACCTGGGGCTTGCCTTCCAGGTGGCAGACGATACCCTTGATTATGTGGCCGATCGAAAACGGCTTGGAAAATCACTCGGGAAAGACTTAAAAGAGGGGAAGATCACCCTTCCGCTCCTTCATCTTTTGCAAAACTGCAACGAAAAAGAGAAGAAATCGTTAAAAGAAATTATTCTGGGGAGAAAATTCTTTCAAAAAGACCTCGCCTATGTGATTGGGTTAATGGAAAAACATGGCTCCACCCATTACGCACTGGCTCAGGCCAAGACTTTTGTGAATCGCGCCAAAGAGGAGAGCTCCCTTTTTAAAGATTCACGCCATCGTCAAGCCTTAGAAGCGGTGGCAGATTACGTGATTCGAAGAGACCACTAGTTTGAAAGATCTCTCCCGGATCGTTAGAAATTTCCAGGGAGACGGACTTTCCCGCCGGGGCAATTTTGCCGCCTGCCTGCTGGGAGACAAGTTTCCTCCACTCATCCACCCCCGCATAGAGATCGGAACGTGATAACGGACCAGCGTGACATCGTTACGAAAGCGATGCGACGGACCCTGATTGTATCCGGGGGGATTCTCCTGGGTGTAGGCACAGTGCGCGTCTATCGCCTGATCCGTTCCCATTTAGAGAATCCCCTTTTCTCGCCACAGTTTCTGGTAGCGGTTCTTTCGTTGTGGATCGCATACGCTATTCTTCGGATCGGTTTGCAGAAAAATGAGTTCACCCTCAAGAATGCCATCTCCCTGATCCGTTCCGGTTCTCTTTTATTGATAATCTGGGGCTATCGGTTTTATATGGTTCAAAAAACGGGGTCCGGTCCTCTTATGGTACAATGGGCCATTGTATCACTTTATATGATTTTGGGAGCCGTGGTGATGCTGTTGGGGCTCAAGGTCAGTCGGGGTTTAAGAAAATGGACCGCCCTTAAGGAATAAGGGGATGAAGGATGCGTAACGGGAGGATGAAATATTATCTTGTTGCCTCTGTCGTGCTGTTTTTGATGCTTGTCTTCGCCAACCTTGTTTTCTTGCGCCGCCACTTTTAAAAGAGCCATCCCTACAAGCAGAATTGTCCATCCAGGATCATTTTGCAGACCACCTCAATGTCCTGTTTCATGGAACGGTCTGCATCAAGGGGCCTGACTTTCAGCCACAGCCTCCGGATGGCCTCGGTAACGCTCTTTCCCGGTTTGAGCGGGAGATGGAACTCCCCCCCGCGCGGCCGCCAGTAATTCGACACCCAGCATGTTTTCCACTCAGATCAATGGTGAGAATTTCTGGACATAATCAATGGCGTCGGAAATAGCACCGTGAACCTGCGGTATACAGCGGAGGGAATAAGGGTCTTGTCCCCGCCCGCAGGAAATATGTAATGCGCGGATTTCGCTTTTTGCCAACAGACTTCGTATTCATCACGCGATGCGTAGATAAGGATCTCCTCTACGACTTTGCGTGAGCGGTTCATCTGACGGACCGCTCGTATCAGCTAGGCGCACAGGGTCTGTTCGCAGCACCACATCATAGAAATCGGACAGTTTTAATGTATGGCCAGTGAGGTTGAGGGGTTCAATGGACCATCACTTCTGGGTCAGCGGTATGCCGATTTCTCCCGTATGAATGTCTCCATCGCGTCGGCTGGAAGCGGTCGACTGATTAAGTACCCTTGTATCCCGTCGCAATGATGTGATCTTAGAAACGTCAGTTGCTTTTCGGTTTCCACCCCCTCGGCGATCACCCTCATATTCAGGCTGTGTGCCATTCGGATGATGGCGATGGTGATTGCCTGGTCGTCGGGGTCTTCGGTGATATTTTTCACAAAAGATTGGTCTATTTTCAAGGTATTGAGTGGAAAACGTTTTAGATAGTTTAAAGAAGAGTATCCCGTTCCGAAATCATCAACCGAGAGGTGGACACCTGTTGCAACCAATCGGTGGAGAAGCTGCATCATGGTTTCCACATCGGTCATCATGGCGCTTTCCGTCAGTTCCAGGATCAACAGGTGGGGAGAGAGCCCTGTGTTTTTCAGGACAGACTCAACGGTCTCTTCTATATTTTTTTGACGGAACTGGCGCGCCGATATATTCACCGATATGGGAAAGCGCGATAGGCCTTGATCATGCCAGAGCTTATTTTGCATGCAGGCCGTCATAAGGGCCCATTCTCCCAGCGGGACTATAAGCCCCATCTCTTCTGCCAATGGGATAAACTGTTTCGGGGAGATGAGGCCCTTCTCTTTATCTTCCCAACGCAACAACGCCTCAACGCCAATCAGCTCGCCGGTGGCGATGTCCACTTGAGGGTGGTAGTGTAACAAAAAAGCTCCCTGATCCAGGGCATGGCGAAGGGCATCTTCAAGCAATACTTTGTCAGAAACATTCGTGTTCAGGGATGGGGTATAAAACTGAAAATTATTCCTGCCGACTTCTTTAGCGCGATACATGGCGATGTCGGCATTTTTTATGAGGGTTTCCGTATCGGTTCCGTTGTCGGGATAAAACGCGATTCCAATGCTGGGTGTAACATAAATGGGGTGGTTTTCAATGACAAAAGGGACCTTGAACAGATCAGTAACCTTTTGGCCAACCGTTTTGGCGTATTCCGGATGTCCTGTCTGGGGGCAAAGGAGTATAAATTCATCTCCTCCCAGCCGTGCAACCGTATCCCCTTCCCGCAGCGCCCCTTGCAAGCGTCCCGCAACGTCTCTCAGCAACTGATCTCCGATTGTATGCCCAAACGTGTCGTTGATTCTCTTGAAATGATCGAGGTCAACAAAAAGGACGACCGCCAGAAGGTTATCGCGTTTACGGCTGGCCAGCAACATCTTTAATCGATCTTCAAACAGAAGCCGGTTTGGAAGACCGGTTAAGGAATCATAATAGGCATGGCGCATCATCATCTTTTCTGCCAAGTTGCGTTCAGTTATATCGCGGACTACCATGCAAAGCGCTTCATCCTCGCTATCCGCGATGGTATTTGCGCTCACTTCCAGGTCTATGAGATCCCCACTCTTACGGAGACATTGCCACTGGGCAGTTACGTGACCCTTGTTTTCACAAACTTTTTGGAGATATTGATCGAGATTTCCTTTTTCCTGTCTCACCACATCGTAAATGGTCAGCCTGGCTAGCTCGTCTGATGGATAACCGATAAGAGAATCGAACGCCTTATTCCAGTCCAAAAACTTCTTGGTGGTCCTGTCTAAGATAAAAATCCCTTCCGCGGCCTGCTCTACCACCCGCCGGTAGCGGTCTTCGCTCTGTTTTAGGGCAACCTCCGCATCCATCAGATGATGTTTGGACACTGAGGAAAAGATGGTAACGGAGAACATTAAAACGGCAATATACCCAAATGGGTAGGACAGAGGATAACCAAAAGAGGGAAGCCAATCAAGGATGCCGAGAGAGGCAAAGGCAAGACCATCTACCAGCGCACGCAATCGTTTTTTCTTCTCCCCATTCTCGGTATTGTCGTAGGTTGAAACCAACAAGGCGAGCGAAAAGATCACGTTAGCGGCAAAATAGGCGATGAAGATAAGATAGTGTCGGTCGACCTGTTTATACCATCCAAAAAAGTGCTGGTAGGTTTCATAGGGGAGAAAATGGGGATCCACATAGATCAGGAGATAGAAGATCGGTGCGAGGGCATAGCTGATCAGGAGGATTGTCCGAAACCGTTTATACCTGTTGAGGTAGGTAACGACAAAAAGCAAGAGGGTCGGACCGATCGCCATGATACCGACATGCGCGACATAGATTTCCCAAAAGGCCGCCTGTTTCGATGTGGGGGATGCGGCCCCGAAAGAGAATCCAAGCAGCCAGATCGAAAGGGTGAGAGAAAGGAGAAAGAATGCCCTGTTCACGTTGGAATGGGCTCTCTTTCCCAGGACATACCATCCGAGCATCAGGACAATCATCCCGCTGACGCCGACGAGGACCGCATGTAGATGGGCGAAAGATAATCCCATGTTCATATTCTTATTGTAACATGAAGGGAATAAGCGTAACAGGAGGGAGATCGAAAAGGCCTGTGGTTACCGAAGGTTGTCTGGAATAGAAGAGGCTATCCGCCCGATCACCTGCCGGCTTTTTTGCGGAATCGGTGCACCTTCCCCTTTAAGGATCGTGAGATGTTCCCGCAGGAAGGAAAGGTCTTCCGGCCGGTCGATGTCATACCAGAAAGGGAGGAGATGACAGCGTATCTTCTTTTCGTTAAGCTTTCGGAGGGTTTCGGTAGAGACCGATCTTGTCCCCCACAAAAGACCGCAAAAGGGTGGAATAAGTGGTTTGTTGGCGCCAATCAGATAGTACCCCCCGTCAAGACTCGGTCCCAATACCACCGGAAAGGAATTAAGCCTGAGAAATGCTTCTCGAATAAACGCAATGGGCAGTGTGGGGGTGTCGCTTCCGATGAGGACGATCTTTGAGAAACCGGACTCAAATCCCCAGGCAAAGGCGTTTTTCATCCTTTCCCCCAGGTCGTCTCCTTTCTGGGAGAGAAGCAACAGGGAAAACCGTTTTGCGCACTGACGAAAAAAGGGGTGATGGAAATCCGGCGCGCAGGCCAAGACATGCTGCACCGGCAGCGAGGCGGCTAAACCAAGGGTGTCGAGAATCAGCGCTTTTTGAAGCTGTGCCGCTTGGTTTTCAGAAAGAAGCGGGGAGAGCCGCGTCTTCACCCTGCCGGGAGACGGGGCCTTTGCAAAGATGATCAGCGCCTCTGCTGCCATAGAGACCCGTCTAGTAAAAAACAACGGTTTTGTTCCCGTGCACCAGGATACGGTCTTCTACATGCCAGGTCACGGCCCGCGCCAGAACCACCCGTTCAACATACTGCCCCACCCGTTTTAATTCCTTCACGTTAGGCCGATGATTTACCCGCTGTACATCCTGTTCGATAATCGGTCCTCCATCCAAGTCGGCCGTCACATAATGGGCGGTGGCCCCGATGATCTTCACCCCCCGTTCATAGGCGCGTGTATACGGCTCCGCGCCGACGAACGCCGGCAGAAAACTGTGGTGAATATTAATAATGCGGTTCGGGTAGCGGGAGACAAACTTAGGCGTAACGATTTGCATATAGCGTGCGAAGACCACGGCATCAATCTTCCCTTCCATCAGTTGGAGTTGCCGTGCCTCCGCTTCTTGCTTCTGATCCGGTTCTACGGGAATATAGTGAAAAGGAATTCCCCAGGAGGCAACCGTTGTTTCCACGTTCGGGTGATTTGAAATAATCATGGAAATTTCTGCCGGAAGGTCTCCCATTTTACAACGCCAGAGCAACTCATAAAGGGCATGCTCTTCCTTGGAGACGAAAACGGCCAGTCGCTTGATCCGGCTGGCGTAGGCCATATACCACTGCATGTCAAACCGATCGGCGACCGCATGAAAGGCCCGCTCTAATTCTTCACCGCGGTCTATTAAGTGAGGAAGCTGAAATTCTACCCGCATGAAGAAGGTTCCCCCCACCTGCTCGGTGGCATGTTGATCTGAATGGATGATGTTGCCTCCCTGGCTCAACAGGAATTGTGAGATGGCGGCAACAATACCGGGTCGATCCGGACAAGAGATGAGGAGGCGGCCGATGTCTTGGAGTGGTTCGGTCATGAAAAACGACACAACGGCGGTAACGGTTTATGATCGCTTTAGACGATCCTGATGAAAAGTGGCTCCCCAGGCCGGATTCGAACCAGCGACCCGACGGTTAACAGCCGTCTGCTCTGCCAGCTGAGCTACTGGGGAATATTAAAAGTTGGAAGGGGATTTTAACACACAAACAAGCAAAGTCAATCTTTTAGCCTCTTTTACAAAGGCCAAAA
>SBBT01000185.1 GCA_005239595.1 Candidatus Troglogloeales bacterium
ATCCAGAAGGAAAACCAGAATAGATTGCTTAAACCTTTTGTTATTACAAAGACCGGCGAGGAGTAGGTCGCACCACGTTTCAAGGTATCATACGCTCCACTACTATCGTCTCCTAAAAACAATACATGCTTTTTCCATACGACCTTAAAGAAGCCAGAAGGATCCTGCCGCATCCACTCCCTCCCCCACAGGTATCCCAGTTTAGATCGTTCAAGTTCTGTATAACCTGTAAATTTGCGCGCACCCTCAGGTGTAAAACCACCGGTAGCCAATGGGTTATTCGCGCGGTAGAAGACATCACCGCCATTTGTGGAGACAGGCACCATCTCTCCGAATACCTCATAATTACGGAGACTCCAGGGCACAATGATCAGCGCCATCCCGACTGTAAAAAACAAAATTCGTATGATATCACGACGCCACTCTCTCGGCTGCAAAAGCATCAACACCATCAGAACCGATGGAAATAACATGTACGATGGCTGCACCAGTGCGGTATAACCCATGAGAGCGCCGCCGGCTGCTGTTTTTAACCAGCTGACGGTTCCACTCATCGCTCCCATTCTCTCTCGCAGGTAAAGCCACACCGCGAAGGTAAACAACGTCACAATAACCAACTCCTTTGCCCCCGCCACACCCGAGGAGGTAATGTAGTTGGGCCATATCATCAGTACCAAAGTGGCCATGCGGGCGGCTGCTCTACCTACGACAAGCAGGGAAAGCTTCCACACGGCCAGAACGCTGGCTGCAAAAAAGACCAGGTGCAGAAGTGTCGGCACCCATTCCTTGACACCGAAAATCAGAAAGAAAGAATAGAACAGAAACGGATATCCTGGCGCCCAAAAAGCACGTTCTCCCTTCGCATCCATATAGATGTCAGTCTCCAACAACCGGCGGGCGATGTCGAATTGGACCATCCCATCGGAAAGGAGTGGGGCCGGGAATAGGACAATCCACGCAAGTCGCAGCAGAATGCCCCCCATAATGACTAAAAAAAGCCATACACGCGCAGGCACCCGCACAAGCTGCGAAGCCACGTCCAGCAACCTGGCTCCAATCTCCTCCCGAAAGTGCCAAGCGCAAAAAGAACCACCCAGAAGACCGGCGATCCCAATAATGTTGGCACCTCCCTCACCGACGCTTAATGCCCAGCCTCGGTAGAAGATGCTGTACATCGCATATATGGCTAAAAAACCAAGTGTACTCCACATACCCCGCACTAAAAGCAACCGTTACCTCCTAGATAAAAAATGCTGATCTTTCAACCATCGAAAATCGGGGACTATATACGCTAGCGCATCGGTAGTGTCAAGGCGTCTGTCTGTCTCTGGACATCTTCATTGACGATTATATAAACCGTTGAACATTATTGACAAACCATACGAGTGGTTGTAATCTACAGCCCGATTTTCGGGATGCTGGATAAGGGGAGAAATTCTAACATCACGGGATGAACAAGGGGCGGATAGCTCAGTTGGGAGAGCGTCGGCCTTACAAGCCGAAGGTCACAGGTTCGATCCCTGTTCCGCCTACGAAATGGTGTTATCAGGACGGGGCCGTAGTTCAGCTGGTTAGAACGCCGGCCTGTCACGCCGGAAGTCGCGAGTTCGATCCTCGTCGGCCCCGCCACGTAACGCCTCTTTTTATCCATCTTCCCATCTATTTTCAGGGAGGAACATTGTGTCTCCTGTAAGTGCCAATCTTTCCCCTTCTGTGGTTGATCTGGTTCTCTCTGCCGGGGTTGTCCCAAAAACTGTCTTGATCGTCCTTCTATGCGCTTCTGTCGCTTCGTGGGCCATTATCGGCTACAAAACAACCGTCTTTTTAAAGGCCGAGGCCTCCAATCACCGCTTCTTGGCTTTTTTCTCTAAAACAGAACGCCTGGAGGAAGTTCAGAAAGAGGTTTTAAAACCAGATGCGGGGCCGATGACGATGATGGTTCGGTCCCTCTTTGAGAAGTTAGACCGCGTTGTTGAGCTAAAAAACGGCTTGTCCTGTCCGGAGGATCGTCCAATCGACATAAAAAGCCTTGAGCGCGTTATCCAAAGCGGGATACAGGATGAAATCGCGCATATAGAACGTTATCTCCATTTTCTGGCGACCGTGGGGAACACGGCCCCTTTTGTCGGATTATTCGGGACGGTCTGGGGAATCATGGATGCCTTTCAGGAGATCGGCCTCCAGGGAACACCCAACATTGCCGTCGTCGCCCCGGGGATGGCAGAGGCGCTCATTGCCACTGCCGCCGGTCTGCTGGTCGCCATTCCCGCTGTCGTCGCATATAATATCTTCGTCAATAAGTTGAGAAAAATGGAGGTGCAGCTCCAGGTTTTCGCGGCGGAGATCATCGGTCTGATCGAAGAGAGAATACCCCATCCCGCCGTGCTCAATCTCTCTTAAAGGACGTTCTAAATGATGGGACCTTCAGGTCATAACCGACGCTTGATGTCGGAGATCAACATCATACCGCTGGTCGATGTGGTACTGGTTCTGCTGGTCATTTTTATGATTACCGCCCCGCTTCTCTACCGGGGAATCGATGTAAAACTTCCGCAGGCGGCAACCAACACCGCTCAGGCGGAAGAGAGGAAAGTGCTCACAATTCAGAAGAACAGGTCGGTCTATCTGGATGAAGAAAAGGTCGCTTTTAATCGTTTGAAAGAGCGGCTCAATGTTTTAAAAGCGGCCTCCCCTAACCTCTCCATTTATCTTCGCGCCGATCGAGAGGTCCCCTACGGAACGGTGGTTCAGGTAATGGATTGGGTCAAGCAGGCAGGGGTTGATCGGCTCGGTATCGTGACAGAGCCGCTTGTAAAAGAGCTCTCCGTAAGATAATAGGAGACCCTATCTTTCTATGACATTGGCAGCCCGATGGCGTTTATCAGAGAGATGGTTCGGCTTAAACCGCATGGTCGCGCTTTCCTTGCTTTTACATCTTCTGGTTTTATCCCTCTCTCTGACCGTCAGGAAGGGACCTCCCCTTCAGTACCAGTATCATGTCACGCTTCTCCCTAAGGAAAACCGTCTGGCACGGGCACCGCTACCAGCAGCACCAAACACCCCATCGCTTCCCAAGAGGGATATCACCCCCACAAATCCGCCTGCCGCGAAAAACGACGCTCCTGCTGTTTTAAAGAAAACGGCAGTCATGGGAAAACAGATAGAGAAGGCTGCGCTGCCGGCTTCGCTTCCCCTCGCGCCAAAGATGAAAGGGAACCCCCTTTCATCCAAAATACGTCCCGAACCGGTCCCAAAAGACGGCGTTGAAGAAGGCCCAAAAGAGGCTGGGCCCAAAGAGGTTGAAACGGAAGGCCATATTTCAACCGGCCAGGCATCATTTAAGTTTCCGTATTATCTTCAGAGCATAGAAAACAAGATCAGTGGAAAATGGATACCTCCGTTTGCGCACCAAGCGGGAAGGAAGGTCAGTGCTGTGGTGCGATTTACGGTAAAGAAAAACGGTGCCATTGAATTGATTGAGGTGGAGACTCCCTCCGGAAATAATTTTTTCGATGAAGCCGCCATGCGGGCGATTTACGGGGCCAACCCACTTCCACCGCTTCCGCGTGGTTTCCCGGAAGATACGCTGATGGTGCATTTCACTTTTATTACCCACGAAGGATAGACCGATTGAAGACGAGAAGTTCTGGCAGCCTGTTTTTCTTTGTGATGATGGTTCTCCTCCTTGAGGCCGCTACATCGACTAACGCCGCACCCGATGTTTTTCTAGAGGCAAGTCGCTTAGGTCATGAAAAGATCTCTTTAATGATCGTCCCCTTTGAGGGGGCCAAAGGACATGAGGCACAGCTTAAACTCGCGCAAACCGTTTTTTATGACGATTTGATCCGTTCGGAGGTGTTTCATCTGCTGGAAGACAACAAGCAAATTCCACTTGTTGTATCGGGCGGCTTGCCGGATGCGGAAACCATTTCGAAGGCACACCGCGCGGGGGTTTCGGTATTGGCATGGGCCAAACTTTATTTTCTGAACAATGAGTGGACAATGGAAAGCATCGCCTATGAGACAAACAAAGGGGAGCAGGTAGTCGGGCTAAAAACCAGCGGGAACGAAAAATCAATCCGGGCGATGGCGCACCGCTTCTCGGACAAGCTCATCTGGCATTTTACAGGTGAGCCAGGAACTGCGGGGACCAAGATCGCCTATATTTCAGACTTAACGGGCCAAAAAGAGATTTATCTGATCGATTATGACGGGGCGAATGAAACGCGCATCACGGGAGACCGGAGCATCATTCTCTCTCCACGATGGTCGTACGACGCCAAGCTGATCGGTTACACCTCCTACCGGACAGGGACGCCAGAGGTCTATTTCTTGAACCTGGAAAGTGGACAGAGGGAGCGGAAAATTTCTTTCTCGGGGCTGACCTTCCCTCCGTCGTGGTCTCCGGTGGGAAACCTGATCGCATTCGCAAGCACAAAAGATGGGAACGCTGAAATCTACACGATGCGGCCTGATGGAGAAGGGTTGAAACGGCTTACATTCAACGGCGCAGACGACCTCTCTCCCAGCTGGTCTGCGGCGGGAAATCAGATCGCTTTTACGTCCGACCGGGGGGGAAGCCCCCAAATCTACCTCATGGATATGGAAGGGACCAATGTACAACGTCTGACATTCGGAGGAAATTATAACACCGCCCCCGCTTGGTCACCCAAGGGGGACTGGATCGCATACACCTGTCGGAACGAAGAGAGGTGGCAGAAAATCTGTTTGATCCGCGCGGACGGCTCGCAGGTTGTACAGATTACCGAAAATGGCCGCTGGGACGATGAGTCCCCTTCCTGGGCAGCAAACGCCAAAAGTCTGGCCTTCACATCCAATCGCACGGGAAAGAACCAGATTTATACCATTCGCGCCGACGGAACAGGACTGACTCGTTTGACATCCAATGGGGCAAACAACCGAAGTCCGTCATGGTCGCCGCGTTAGCAAAAACAAACATAGGAGGTTTTATGAAAAACATATTGCTCATCGGATTAAGTTTCATCCTTTTACAGGGAGGATGCGCCAAGCGTCTCGCGTCTTCCGTGAAGGGTACTGATCCATCGGGACCGACTGTGGCAGCATCTTCTCTCCGCCCGCCAAAGCTGACAGAAGAGAAAATGACGAGAGAGGTGCCGCTGATTCAGGAGTCAGAGATCGAGGTGCCGGTTCTGGCGCCGGCGCCAGAACCCGTGTCAGAGGCCAAGATGGCACAACTTACCGACATCTTCTTCGATTTTGACCAAGCCCTATTAAGTGACAGCGCCAAAACAACGCTGCAAAAGAATGCCGGCCTGATCAAGGGTCAAATTTCGCCCAAGACGATCCAGATTACGGGACACTCGGATGAGAGGGGAACCGAAGAATACAATCTGGCGTTGGGAGAGCGCAGAGCCAAAATTGTAAAACGGTATCTCACGGCGCTGGGGGTCAATGCGCACCTTCTCCAGACGACCAGTCTCGGAGAAGAGGCCCCATTCTGCAATCAAGCGGAAGAGGGCTGTTGGAGTCAAAACCGGAGGGCGCACTTTAGTGTCCGTCCCCCTCAATAAGGATGTTCCGATGTGGCGTCTGACGGCGTTATGCGCGGTCTTGTCGGGCTGCGCCCTTCAGTCGAATCTGGTGGATATCGAAGAACATCTGGCGCGCATGGAACAACGTCAGCGGGGCATCGAAGGCCGCCTTAACCAGACCGAAAAGAATGTAAAAGGTCTCGCCTCCCTTGAACAAACCAGCGGTGAGATCCCTGACATGGTCATACGGGTAGACGGTCTTGAAACCGCGATACAGGTGCTGACCGGTCAGGTTGACGAAGGGCGGCATCTGACCTCGAATCTTGCGAAACAGGTGGAAGACCTCCGCTTTCAGAACGGGAAGCTCTTGAGCAAGCTCGCCTCTCTGGAGGCCCGCTTCGCGACCGTGGAGGAAAAAGAGGAGAGTGCAGGGGGACCTTTCCAAGAAGATGCAAACGGGCCGGCACTCACACCGACCGTGGCCTATAATCTCTCTTATAACGATTACGTCAAAGGAAACTATGACCTAGCCATTTCCGGATTCTTTAATTTTATTCAGTACTATCCCAAGTCCACATTGATTTCAGAGGCAGTTTATTGGATTGCGGAGAGTTTCTACCATAAAAAATCGTATATGAAGGCCATCGAATTTTATGAAAAGGTGGAAAAAGAACATCCTAAAGCTGGAAAAATCGTTCCTGCCTTGCTGAAACAGGGTCTGGTCTATGCGGACATGGGGGACTTGCCAAAAGCCAGGCTTTATTTCAAGAAGGTGTTGGAGCAATATCCCAACTCCAATGAGGCATCCTTGGCGAAGGAGAAGCTGGCAAAGCTTGGATAAGACAAGGAGAAAACAGTGCCCTTGATTAAAATTCTTCCGGAGAATCTGGCGAACAAGATTGCGGCCGGCGAAGTAGTGGAACGGCCGGCGTCGGTGGTAAAAGAGCTGGTTGAGAATGCAATCGATGCAAAAAGCCGGAGAATTTTTGTCTCGCTGTCGGATGGCGGTGCCGGTTTTATACAGGTCCATGATGACGGCGATGGGATGACGCGTGAAGACACCCTCCTCGCCTTCCACCGCCACGCAACCAGCAAGTTGGCGACGGAAGGGGATATTAACGCGATCACGACGCTTGGGTTTAGGGGCGAGGCCCTTCCCAGTATCGCTTCAATTTCAAGAATTCACCTCTCGACACAGACGGAACATGCGCTGGAAGGGACTGAAATCGTCATAGAGGGGGGAGTCCTTCAATCGGTAAAAACAACCGGGGCGAACAAAGGATCGCTCTTTGAAATCAGCGACCTTTTCTACAACACGCCGGCGCGGAAGAAATTCCTGAAATCGATCCAAACGGAACTGGGACATATCAGTGATGCGGTCTTTCAACTTGCCTTATCTTATCCGATGATCCATTTTAGACTTTCCCACGGCGGACGCGTTCTGTTGAATTGTCCATCCGTCCCAGATTTAACCGGCCGAATTCTTGAGCTGTTCGGTGAGTCAACGGTCAAACAATGCATGGAGGTTCACTGCGAAACCTCACTCACCACGGAAGATCAGGAAGGCGCACCCCAAAGCGTGCGGCTCTCCGTAGACGCCTTCTTTTCACGGCCACCCCTCCCCAGGCCTCACAAGAGGGGCCAATATATTATCGTCAATCAGCGGCCTGTGAAAAACCCGCTGATTTCGCACGCCATCTACGATGCCTATGGAAATTATCTGATGAAGGGAGAACACCCTTTTTTCGTCCTCTATCTCTCAATCGATCCGGCCTGGATCGATGTCAATGTCCATCCCACAAAAAAGGAGATCCGCTTCAGAAATTCCGATATGATTTATAAATCCGTCCGCGGTATCATCCGAAACGCCCTCTCGTCTGCTTCCCAAACCGCCGACATGACGCCCCAAAAATCGCTCCATGAACCATCGTATCCCTTATCCCAATCAACATGGATTGGATGGCCTGAAACCGTCAAAGAGGGAAGAACTCTCTACACCACCCCCATAAAAACCGCCTCGGCGTTAGAAATTCAGGCCGCTTCCGAAATATTACCTCCGTCTCATTTCCCGTCCGACGTTCCATTGATTCGCCCGCTCGGCCAGGTCTACGGTACCTTTCTGCTGGCCGATGTCGATGGGGAACTCGTCCTGGTCGATCAGCATACGGTCCATGAGAGGCTCCTTTTTGAGTCGCTTCTTAGGCAACAGTCCGGTCAGTCGATGGAGATTCAGCCGCTGCTCATCCCGCAACAGGTCGATCTGCCGCCGAGGGAAGCCGGCATTCTGAAAGATTCCCTCAAGGAGCTCGAAGGCGTCGGCCTGAAAATTGACATCTTTGGGGAGAGAACCTTCCTTATTCGGGAGACGCCGGCCATGATCTCCCATGCCAACTTTGAATCGCTGCTCTTTGATTTAACCGACGAGCTGACGCAGGGAGGCGGCTCTTCCCTCCCGGAACGACCGATGAGGAACCTGATCGCTTCAATCGCCTGCCATGGCGCCATTCGCGCGCATCAGACATTAAGCCTAAATGAAATCGAAACCCTCCTTAAAAGATACTTTCAAGAGAAGTGTCCTCCTACCTGCCCTCACGGAAGGCCGATTATTGTTCGATTTCCCCTCCCTGATCTTCTAAAATTGTTTCGAAGGACATAAGAAGTGTCCCGGTTTTATTGCGTCCGAAAGCAACCATTGGTTTCAACCGGCGCAACCGTATTGGGACAGAGACGAAGACCGACCTATCAGAAAAACAGGATAAAATCTAAGGGTACAAGATGCCGCCGTCGAATATCTCATGGATTGTGATTGTGGGGCCGACCGCCGTCGGGAAAAGCCGGGTGGCGGAGGTATTAGCGCTTAAGTTGCGTACAGAAATCCTCGTGGCCGACTCCAGACAAATTTATCAGGGAATGGACATTGGAACCAACAAACCGACCCTGGTCGACCGGTTGAAGGTCCAACGACATTTAATTGATGTCATACCGCCTGACCAATCCTTCTCGGCAGGTTCCTATAAGGAAATGGCAGGAGAGAAAATTGCCTGCTTTGAACAACAAGGGAGGCCTATCCTGATAGAAGGGGGGACCGGTCTCTATATTAAAGCGGTCTTATACGGCCTTTGGGAAGGGCCGAAGGCCGACTGGTCGCTGCGCCAACGTCTTTATGACCAGGAAAAGGAAGAAGGAGAGGGCGCGCTGTACGCCGTCTTGACCGATGTCGATCCTCTCTCGGCCAAGAAGATTCATCCAAAAGATCTCCCAAAAATTATCCGGGCGCTGGAGGTCCACTCGCTGGCCGGACGCCCGCTTTCCGACTTTCATGCCCAACACCGCTTCACCGAGGGGAAGAGGCCTGCCGCCCTGATGATCGGTCTGGGAAGAGACAAGAAAGATTTATACGAGAGAATCGATATCCGCGTTGAGCAGCAGATGGAAGATGGCCTGATCCATGAGACGGAATCCTTTTTATCCAAGGGGCTTTCGCCCTCTCTCCCCTCCATGCGCGGGATCGGGTACAGACAGATGGTCTCCTACCTTAAGGGAGAGAAGACGCTGCCGGACGCCATCGCCTCTCTGAAAATGGATACCCGGCATTATGCGAAGCGACAGATGACCTGGTTTCGGGCTGATCCCCATATTCAATGGCTTCACATTACGGCCGAAGAGTCGGAGGAAGAAACAGCCGATCGGATTTGCCATTTTAAAGAATTACAGAACTGTGGTATAATTTTCCCTTCTTAAAATCTGAAAAGGAGCACGGGCTGTGATGTCCCCAAAAAACAAGGAACAAAGGAAGAAAAAGCAAGCCGCCTCAACGGCTTACCCGCAAGCACAGATTGGTATTATCGGCGGTAGCGGCCTCTATCAGATGGAAACGCTAAAAGAGGTTAAAGAAATTGCGGTTTCTACCCCTTTTGGGAAACCCTCCGGAAAATTCATGTTGGGGACGTTGGAGGGAATCCCGGTTGCATTTCTGGCGCGGCATGGAAGCGGCCATGCCGTCCTCCCGACAGAAATCAATTACCGTGCGAATATCTATGCCCTTAAAAAACTGGGGGTAGAGCGCATTTTATCGGTCAGCGCTGTCGGCAGCATGAAAGAAGGGATCGTTCCGGGACACGTGGTGATCCCGGACCAGTTTTATGATCTTACGAAGGGGAGAAGAAACTCCTTTTTCGGAGGGGGGATTGTTGGCCATGTGAGCATGGCGGAACCGATCTGTAGTGATCTGGCGGTGCTTGTCTCGGAAGCGGCCACCCACGCAGGGGCGACCGTCCATCGCGGCGGAACTTATCTCTGTATGGAAGGACCGCAGTTCTCATCCCGGGGCGAGTCGGAAATTCATCGAACCTGGGGCGTGTCTGTCGTCGGAATGACCAACGCCACAGAGGCAAAACTGGCGCGCGAGGCCGAAATCTGCTATGTCACCATCGCCCTGGTCACCGATTATGACTGCTGGCATACGGCGAAAGATCCAGTGACGGTCGAGCAGGTATTAGAAATTCTTCATAAAAATGTCGCCTTGTCGAAAATCCTGATACAGGATGCCGTAAGACGGATCGGCCCTCATCGAAATTGTCCCTGCACAACCGCGGCCAGGAATGCCATTATCACCCCCCCCCGTTTTATTCCCAAAAAGGTAAAACGCGATCTGGCAATCTTAATCGGGAAATATATCGGAGGATAACAGATGGATCTACTTGTCGTTGGGTCTGTCGCCTTGGATTCCGTAAAGACACCGCACGGCTCGGTCAATGAGGCGTTGGGGGGCTCCGCAACCTATTTCTCGATCGCCGCAAGCTATTTTACCCATGTCAACCTGGTAGCCGTGATTGGGAACGATTTTCCGGAGGAACATCTCCTTTTTCTAAAAGGGAAAGGGATCGATCTTGCCGGATTGAAACGGCAGGAAGGCCGCACCTTCCGATGGCGAGGGGAATATCTGGATCAGATGAACGAAGCCAAAACGCTGGCAACGGAACTGAATGTGTTTGAATCTTTCCGGCCCACCCTTCCGCCCGCTTACATCGAATCTCCGTATCTCTTTCTGGCGAACATCGATCCAGAGCTGCAATGGGATGTTTTAAGCCAGGCCAAGCGCCCCAAACTCATTGCCTGCGACACTATGAATTTTTGGATTGATCGGAAACGGAATGCTCTGGTAAAAACGCTGGGTGCATTGGACCTTCTGATTATCAACGAGGGCGAGGCGCGTGCCCTCGCCTGCCGCGACAACATAGTCTGTGCGGCAAAACATATCTTATCCCTTGGTCCCAAAACGGTGATCATTAAACGGGGAGAATATGGCGCGGTGATGTTTGCCGGTGATACGGTCTTTGCGTGTCCCGCCTACCCGCTGGAATCGGTTTGTGATCCGACCGGGGCGGGCGACTCCTTTGCCGGCGGATTGATGGGGTATCTTGCACAACAGGACAAAATCAACGATCAGACGCTTCGGGAAGGGGTTATTTATGGAAGCGTGATGGCCTCCTATAACGTAGAGGCCTTTAGTCTAAACCGAATGCGCCATCTGACAAAAAGGGATATCGCCACTCGATATCAGGCATTTAAGGCGTTGACTGCTTTTTAACTTAAGGGGAACACCATGTCCAATACAGGAAAGAAATGGCTACCAGGAAAGGGCGCTCTGATCGTCCTGCTTCTTCTGTTTTTGTCGTCTTGTGCGTCCAAAGAGTCAAGAATCCGGGCGGAAAAAGAGTCCTTGGCCCACTATAAACTCGGCGTCGCCCATATCCATGGGAAACAGCCTGATCCTCAAAAAGCGTATGTTGAATTCCAGAAGGCGGTTAAGATCAACCCAAAAAACAAAAACGCCCATTATGGACTGGGTCATCTCCATTTCCAGGGAGGAAATTATAAAGACGCCATTTTGTCATTTAAGAAAGCGATCTCAATCGATACCCAATACGCCGAGGCCCACAATTATCTGGGGACGGTGTATAAAGTCGAGGGAAAGCTGGACGAGGCTATTATAGAGTATAAAAAAGCGATCAAGAACCCGACGTATGAGACCCCTGAGAATCCGCATTTTAATCTCGCTTTGATCTATTTTCAGCAGGGGAACTACGACCTGGCAGACGAGGAGATACAGGCCGTGCTTCAGACAAACCCAAATTTCCTCGATGCCCATCTCCTTCTGGCGCACATTTATCGTAACAAAGGGTCAGAGGAGCTTGCCAAAAACGCCTTTGAAAAAATAATCGCGATATCTCCACAAAGCCCGCAGGCAAAAGAATCGAAGAAATTTCTTCAGGCGGCGCCACAAGATTGAAGGTTGCATTGAAGGAGATGACAGGGAGGTTCAATCAAGAAGGTCGGACATGGAAAACCTAGGCGAATTTCTTCGACATAAACGGCTTGGAGAGAGGATGTCGATTGAAGAACTCGCCAGTCGGACAAAAATTTCAATTCAGTATATTCAGGCCATTGAGGATAATCAATTCGACCAGCTTCCCAATCCCGTCTCCGCCAAAGGCTTCCTGAAGAGTTATGCCCGCTGCCTGGGTCTTTCAGAGTCGGAGATTCTCGAGACGTTTTCGGCGATATCCCCGTCGCTGAAAGCTCCTCCCGAGGTCGAGACAAAGTGGGGCATTACATCTTATCTTCAGTGGAAGAAGGCGGACCACCTTCCGTTTCCCGTCTCTGTCGTTGTTTTAAGCGCGATTGCCATTGTTCTTTTTTTGACAATCAATGTCATTAATACAACTACCTCTTTTTTGAAGCAACCTCCTCCAAGGGAAGAGGTATCGCCTTCCAAAATAGAAGGCTCAGAGAATGCGCCATCCAAATTACCGGCCCCTATGCCTGAAGAGACAACCCGTCACCCTGTTTTAAACTTGCCCACTCCCGCAACCATATCCCCTCCCCCGGAGGGAATCCCTGTGAAAAATTTTGTCCTCTTGATGGAAGCGATGGAACCTTCTTGGGTGAAAGTAATCATTGATGGCTCCGAGACAAAAGAGGCCCTCCTGCAGGCGCATGAAAAGGTCAGGTGGGAGGCAAACGAAAAATTCCTCGTGACCGTTGGAAATGCAGGCGGGGTCAATGTCACTTTAAACGGGCAAGATATGGGACCGATGGGTCCGAAGGGAAAGGTCTTGCACGATGTCCCCTATCCGCGTTAGACATGCCGGTGTAGCTCAGTGGTAGAGCAGCTGATTCGTAATCAGCAGGCCGTCGGTTCAATCCCGACCTCCGGCTCC
>SBBT01000109.1 GCA_005239595.1 Candidatus Troglogloeales bacterium
GCATACAGTTGATCTATCCCGTGTATATGAAACAAATTCTTTGCAATATCTAATCCGACTTGTGTAACATTCATCTCGACTTGTCCGGTAGTGTGAAAATGCGCATTGATGTGGTAACAGAGGAAATTCAGTTTTCCGCCCTAAAAGAGGAATGGAATGCCCTTTTAGGGGAAAGCGAAAATAATGAGATTACCTTAACGTGGGAATGGCTTCATACCTGGTGGGATGCATTCAAGAACGCATCTCGAAAACTGCTGATTCTGACGGTACGGGAAAGCGATGGGAAACTGATCGGCATCGCCCCCCTTCAGAGACAAATTCTTCAGTCTTATCGCCTGCTGCCCCAAATAAGACAGCTCGCCTTTTTAGCTTCAGGCGAGACCCCATACGATTCAACCTCCTCTGACTATCTTAATTTTATTCTGTTGCGTGGGAGGGAGCGGGAGGTCCTGTCGGCCATGGTGCGTTATCTTGTTTCCGATCTTGCCGCGGAATGGGATGAAATATGGCTCGCCAACATGATGGCCGATTCTGTGGCGAGCAGGGAGCTTGAGGAGTTGATTCCCGACCTAAGATATCAAAAATTTTCGGGAGGCTCCTGTTTCCATATTCGTCTCCCTAATAACTGGGATGCGTTTATGGAGATGTCCGGCAGCGACTTGCGCGCTGCCATCCGCCGCAATCGAAAATCCCTGGCGCAGGAAGGACGCGTGGACTTTCTCACCGCGGAGGACGGACGAACGGCGGGACAGTATCTGGAAATATTAACCACGCTCCATGGAAAACGATGCGCCGAAAAAGAGGTGGTTAACATTTTTTCTGATTCAAGTTACTTATCGTTCTACAAAGTACTTTCTTTTGTTGCCTTTGGGAATCACTGGCTTAAGTTGTCCGTTCTTTTCTTTAACCAGTCTCCCATCGCGGCGTTCTGTAATTTTCAATATAACAACAAAATCTATTTTCACGCATCGGGAACGATCACCCACCTACAGAAGAATTTTGCAAAGACCATCTCCCCTGGCTTTCTCCTCCATAGCTATTGTATTGAAGGGGCGCTCGCAGCCGGTGTGAAGGAGTATGACTTCATGAAGGGGAACTCTGAATACGAACGCAAATGGGAAAGGAAGTCGCGACCGCTTACCTCATTCAGAATTGTCCCAAGAGGTACCAGGGCATGGAAAACCATTTTATCTTCCAGATTAAGGATCGAGTAATGCTGATGATAATGTGTTACCCCGATGAACAATTTATCATTAAGGCATGATGCGTATTGATCTCATCACAGAAGAGGCGCCCTTTGTTGCCTTAAAAGATGAGTGGAATGTCCTTTTGGGACAAAGCGGAAACAATGAGATCACCCTCACGTGGGAATGGCTGTACACCTGGTGGACGACATTTAAAGACACATCCCGAAAGCTGTTGATCCTGACGGCGCGGGATATGGGCGGAACGCTTATCGGCATCGCCCCGCTGCAGATACGGGCGGCAAAACCGTATCGCCTCTTTCCCCACATCAACCGAATTGAGTTTTTAGCCTCCGGGGAGGATCAGGCGGATGAGATCTGCTCTGATTATCTTAATTTTATTATTTTCTTGCCCGGGAGAGAGCGGGAAGTTTTATCTGCAATGCTGGATTATCTCTTTCTGGACCTTGCAGGAAAATGGGATGAGATAGGACTTGTCAACATGATGGCCGATTGTGAGATGAGCCGGCAGCTTGAATCTCTCCTGAGTCAATCAGGATATCAAAAGACGCCACAGGAGGCCTGTTTCTACATTTCCCTCCCTGATACATGGGACAGTTTCTTGCAAAGATCCAGCGCCGATCTTCGGTCGAATATCCGCCGCAATCGGAAAGCCTTGGCGCAAGAGGGACAGGTCGACTATTTGATGGCTGTTGACCAGACGACATTAAACCAGGCCCTTGAAATTTTAATTGAGCTTCATCAAAAACGATGGACAGAAAAGGGGAAGCCTGGCGTGTTTTTAAGTCAGAAATTTTTGACGTTTCACAAGACATTCTTGGCGTTGGCCCTCGAAAGTTGTTGGGTAAAATTGTATGTGCTTAGGCTCGATCAAACCCCAATCGCCGCCATTTACAACTTCCAATACAACCATAAGATCTATTTCTACCAGTCTGGAACGAACACCCACCTAAAAAAAAAATTTCAGGAAACATCTCTCCCGGCTTTCTACTTCACAGTTACTGTATCGAAGAAGCTATCTCGGAGGGATTGCGTGAGTATGATTTTCTGTCAGGAGGCTCCGTTTATAAAAGACGCTGGACAAAAACATCTCGCGACCTCATGACGATTCGGATCTCTTCGAAAACGCCAAAAATTCAATGCGTAGACGCCATCAGTCACATGTTCTCTTTCTTGAGAAAATTAAGGAATATTCTCAAGAATGTCGGGATATTCAAAAGGTTTCTTAGCATCTGCCGTATGCCCAGAAATGGAAGTTGATTGTGCGTCAGGCTGTTGCAGTATTCCCCATCCGCTCACCCATTTTTTCTCTAACCTATTGTAATTAAAGCGCTAAAAATAGCGGCATTATTATTGCTTCACTGATGTAGTTTCATATAGGGAGAAAAGGACGTGGTAGAGGCAATTGCGGGGGCAAATACGATCGAGTTAAACCAGCAGGCATACCTCTTTTATGCCCAACGTCGTCGTAAAAATAAGGAGTACATAGAAGAAGGCCCTTCTTACGGGCGAAAGGAGAGGCGTTTCTCAAGGAGAAGACAGTCGCGCGGGATGGGCAGAGATCGCAGACGGCTTTCATTGTTTATCTAACAGGCGATTGAAAAGGGGGCGTTATGTTTCCCCCGGAGATTGGGTCTGCCCGGACGAAACAATCAGAAAGCGCATGCGCAACCTGTATGCTTCCTTCTGTATTAAAATGGCAATCGTCGAAAAAATTTTCATATGAAGGTGTTAATCTTGATGCCACATCACACAGAGGGTGGCCTTGTTCGGTTGAAAATTTTATAAGATAAGCGTTGTACAACGACGATAGATAGACCAAAGAATCAAAATCCAACGTGTAGCTCCTATTGGGCGGGGTCATCCAGAACCCCTTCTTAAATTCTTCCGCCGCCCTGTTCTGATAGCCGGAAGGTTGCGTTACAAACATACAGGGTATGCTCTGCCCTTTACAAAATGCGCTCATTTCTGCCAGTGCCTGTTTGTATTGTTCATGGACACCAGGGGGTCGGAACGAATACGTTCGATTCCTGTTCAATGAACCGCGTTGTTTGGTGTAAAAGGTTCCATACTCTTCATGTTCTATCCCCGCCGGTGTATTGAATTGACTGGCACGATATTTTGCGATTTGAACCGTGTTTTTCATTGCGGTTGCAAGCAAGGTTGCCCTTAACCTAAAGGGTTCTAGAAAAACAGGCATTCTATTTAATATCTCCATTTGATGATCATCAGGAAAATGATCATAGATATGCCATATCCAATCATTGATGCCTAAAAGAACGACGACCCCATCAGGATGCAGGTTGGCAATCTGTTTCAGCGTGGCAAGGTGATGGATTGCCCTGGTACCGTCCACCCCGGTATTAATGACCTCGATAGGACGGCGATAGTGATGAGATAACCGTTCCTGAAGCAGATGGGTCCATGTGCGGGAATCATCGAGATAATCTTGCTCGGTGGTCGAGCCGCCGATCGCAAAAATTCGAAAGGTAGAGGCGTCGCCATAGTTGACCGAGGGTGTAGCGCGGAAACCATAGGCGTCGGTCGTAATGACCTGCCTTCCATGAACACCTGGCAAGCCCCCTTTAACATTAATCACGCTGCGGGTATTTGGCATGACGGTTATATGATTCCTGTCAATAACGATTGGAGAGAGCAACGATTGCAGCACCAGGAACAGACCACCCCACAGGGACCAAATGCGAATCACTTGACTGTTAGAAAACTGCAATATGAAAGGAATCGAGAAGAGGAAAGTTCCTAAAAAGGCCCACTTTACGGAGTGGGTGTCGATGGTCGCGATTCCATAGAGAACAACAGAAAGTGAGAGCACCCACCGAATTGTTTTCATCTTTTCTTAAAGATGAGCGAATTCGTCAAAGGCATTCAGGTAATGTGTTATGTGCGATAAGCGGCATTGATCTTCACATAATCAAGGCTTAGGTCTGATGTCCAGACGGTAGCCTTCCCCTTTCCGGAACAGAGGTGAACCATGAGGCCGATTTCCCGTTTTTTTAGAAGAGCGGTGACTCCTGTTTCCGCCTTTTCCCCCTGATGCATCCCGTGTCGTAGAAGAATGACCCGACCATGTCTATCTGCCCCTTCATTGGGATTGACAAAGGAGAGGTCCAGTTTCGTTGGATCCACAGGCGCGCCTGCATTGCCGATAGCCGCAACGATACGCCCCCAATTGGCGTCTTGTCCAAAAAAAGCGGTCTTGACTAGATTGGAGCAGGCAATCATTTTTGCGATTCGGTACGCAGAGTGATCATCTTTTGCACCCGTCACTTGAATCGTAATCATCTTGGTAGCACCTTCGCCGTCCTGAACAATCATCTTCGCCAGCGACAGACAGGCCGTATGAAGCAGTGAAAGAAACTGATGATAGGCGGCCCCTTTTTCGGAAATCATCCCTCCTCGGGATCCGTTGGCAAGGCAGAGGACCATGTCATTGGTGCTGGTCTCACCGTCCACCGTGATGCAATTGAAGGTCTGCTCCGTCACCACGCGCAGTCCCTCCTGAAGGAGAACGGGATGGATGGCGACGTCAGTTGTTAGAAAAGCAAGCATTGTCGCCATGTTCGGATGAATCATCCCTGATCCCTTTGCCATTCCTCCGATTTTAATCTCGCTCCGACCTACCTTCCCGATCAGACCGATCTCCTTGGGAAAGGTATCGGTGGTCATAATCGCCTCTGCCGCGGTACGGCCTCCATCCCTTGCAAGATGCGAGACGAGGCAGGGGATGGAGGCCTTAACCTTCTCAATCGGTAGAAACTCGCCGATCACACCGGTGGATGCAACGAATACAGAATGTCGTGCGATGCCTAACGCCTCTGCGGTAGTCCGCGCCATCGCTTCCGCATCGGAAAGCCCCCGGCGGCCGGTAAAGGCATTCGCATTCCCGCTATTGGCGATGACGGCCTGCCCTTGTCTCTTTCGCAGATGACGTTTATCCAGGAGAAGGGGAGCCGCTGGAAACCGGTTTTTCGTAAAGACCGCTGCGACAGTACAAGGCGTCTCCGAGAAAATAAGCGCCATATCGGGATGTCCATTTTTCTTAATTCCGCCAAACATTCCCGATGCGGTAAACCCCTCTACCGCAGTTACGCCTCCTTCTATTTTCTGCATCGTTTCCACCTGCTTTAGGGGAAAAACCCCGGCGCCATCAGCCCCAGCCGTTCGTCCCACCCCATCATCACGTTCATGTTTTGTATCGCCTGACCGGCGGCCCCCTTTACGAGATTATCAATCGCGGACATGAGAATCGCCATGCGGTCCGAGGCGGTCGCAAAGACACTGATGTCGCAGAAGTTCGAGCCCTTCACATGGGCCAGGTTTGGGGAACCGGCTACCCGTCGAATAAACGGTTCATCCCGATAGATGTCGAGCGTCGACTCGAGTTTTTTCTGAGAGAGTTTTCTGTTTAACGGGAGATAAACGGTTGTCAATATTCCCCTGTTGACCGGCAACAGATAGGGGGTAAAAAGCGTCGTTCCCCTCCGTCCTGCAATCCGATAGATCTCCTGTTCTATTTCGGGGAGATGCCGGTGGGCTCCAACATTGTAGGCAACCATTGCCTCATGCGCTTCGGCAAAGTGGGTTTTACCCGTCGGCATCCGCCCTGCGCCTGAAATCCCGGATTTCGCGTCAATAATTATTTCGCGTGTCGTATCGAGATATCCCGCTTTTAAAAAAGGATAGATTGGAAGGAGGGCACCAGTTGGATAACATCCGGGGTTGGCGATCAAACAACCTTGTGCGATGTTGGATCGGTATATCTCTGTTAATCCATAGACAGCGCTTTTCAGCAAAGAAGGCTGGCTATGCCGCAACCCGTACCATTTTTCATAAGTACCAGGAGACCGAAGGCGATAATCCGCTGAAAGATCAATCACTTTTTTCCCCGCTTCCACCAACGTTCGGACCGCCTCCATCGACTCGGTATGAGACAGGGCCATAAAGATTAAATCAGATTTTTTCGCGACCTTGTCTGGGTGGAACGACTCGAGAATCAGGTTATACCGACCCCCCAAAAAGGGGAGGCGATCGGTTAACGGCGTTTCGGAAGATTGTTCCGATGTGACATGCACCACTTTTACATAGGGATGTTGCAGGAGAAGTCGCAGCAATTCTCCTCCTGTATATCCGGTTGCGCCGACAATGGCAATTCTGACAGGTTCTTTCATTACAACATCCATAAAGGGATAGACCTACCTAAAAAAAAGGGAAGGTCTTTCCCGACCTTCCCTTTTGTAACATCAGTATGGATAAAAACGCTACCGTTTCGAGAACTGGAACCGCTTTCGAGCCCCTTTCTGTCCATACTTTTTTCGTTCTTTCATCCGGGAATCGCGTGTCAGGAGCCCCTCTTTTTTTAAAGAAGGCCTCAACGTGGGTGAGGCTTCTAACAATGCCTTTGAAATACCGTGACGGAGGGCACCGGCTTGACCGGTTAAGCCGCCTCCATGCACATTGGCAACGGTATTATATCTTCCAACCGTCTCCGTCACATGAAAGGGTTGAAAGACTAAAAACTTCCACGCCTGGCGGGGGAAATATTCATCCGAGGGCTTTCCATTGACAATAATTTTTCCTTCCCCAGGCATGAGCCAGACACGGGCAACGGCATTCTTTCTTTTGCCTGTTGCGTAATAACGCTGCATGATTTTAACCCTCCTTCCCCATTTTTAAAACCTGTGGTCTCTGCGCTTGATGGGGATGATCCGGGCCTGTATAGACCTTTAATTTTTTGGCCATTGCTTTTCCCAGTTTGGTCTTAGGAAGCATGCCAGTGATGGCATATTGAACCAAGCGTTCCGGTTTTTCACGACGGAGCTTGCCGGCCGTCGTCTGTTTTAAGCCTCCGATATAACCTGTATGATGATAATAGTTCTTTTTGACTTCCTTGTTCCCTGTTAAAATCACTTTCTCCGCGTTGATGACAACGGTGTAGTCTCCGAGATCTTGATTCGGTGTAAAAGTCGGCTTATGTTTGCCACGCAAGATCGCGGCAATTTTCGCCGCCATCCGACCTAGCACCTTCCCGTCGGCATCAACGAGATACCAATTCCGCGCCAGCTCGTCTTCTCTAAAGGCTTCCGTTTTCATTCGCATGTATCGTACAGGTACATATGGTCTAAAAAACGAGGGGGATTATCATACAGATGACCTCATTTTGTCAAGAAAAAGTAGACAGAAAAAGTAGACAGAAAACAGCAGAAAAACAGAAGACAGAAAAAAGCAGATAGAAAAAGTAGACACGGTGTAGACACGGAAAAAGTAGACACGGTAGACACGGTAGAGCACGGTAGATACGGTAGAAAATCTGGTTCCTTTTGCAGAGCTTCAGCTGGACACCAAGCATCTGCTGGATAAAAGCGCCTTGCCGGAAGCGGTGTACGCCCATATACAGACACAA
>SBBT01000100.1 GCA_005239595.1 Candidatus Troglogloeales bacterium
ATAATTATTAATTATAATAAATTGGGAAAATAAAAATGTCAAGCAAGTACACCGCCGCCTGTGGTCGGCGGCTGGTTCTTAAGGTTACAAGGTACGAACGGGGGGGGTGGGACTCAGCGGCTTAAGGTTACGTATTTGGCAAAACTGAAACCGCTTTTTCCGCGGCCCATGTTTTAAGTACGGAAAGCCGTGCGATACCAAGACGCTCCGCTTCTCGATCCATCGCGTCAACAACCCAGGCAGGAAATTCGCCATTAACCCGTTTTAACTTAAGACCAGGGTGACGCGCTTTTGTATTGATAATGATTTCAGTATTCTGTCAACGAAATGCCAATTCAAGTTTTTTCCCTAAAGCGTGGGCAATCCGCTCCAATGTGTCCACGGTAGGATTTCTCTGTTCGCCTTTTTCCAAGCGAGAGATAACCTGTTGCTTGGTTCCGACAAGTTTCGCAAGTTGAGCTTGGGTCATGCCACGCTCTTCCCTTATTTTAGCAATCTGGATAGCAAGACGAACAGGGGTATCCTGACCCTCAAACTCCTGCCGGAAAGCAGGATCCCGCATATCCTCTTTTAAACGATTTCGAAACAGTCGACGACGAGTAATGTCTTTTTTCATGGCCTCCTCCTCTTCGTGTACCTGTCAAGCCAATGGGTCATAAATCGCTTGGCACGCTCGATCTCTCCCACTGGAACCGGGCCGGTCTTCTTGATCATACCGTGCGTCATGATAATGACCTTGCCGTAGAAAAAATAAAAAATCCGATACTGCAAGTTTCCGAATGGAACTCGAAGCTCACGAATAGGCCCATCCAAAACATCGGCATAAGGCCTAGGAAGCCCTGGTCCCTGCTCCTCCAAGACTTGGACAAACTTTTGCACTTTAGCTTTGTGCTTCATAGGCATCTGGTCAAGAAAATCATCCAATGGACAACCCCCGTTCGCGTCAGTATATAGCTCAACCTCATATGGCAATGAAGGATTCCCCAAAGCTCAACATATAAAATATACAACATTAATGTTGTATATAGAAGCTATTTTTTACAAGAAATCTCAACTCAAAAGTAAAAAAACCACAAATAAAGATGCCTCACCCTCCTGGAAGAAAACGGTCGTTTGATACATAACTCTCAAAAACGCCTTCCTTATTTTCTTTCTGTTAGTATATCCTATGCAATAATGCTATGAATCAATCTATGTGTAAGTTTATTACGTTTCTAAGGTTTTTTTCATAGAAACCTTGTGGATACGCCCTCATAATAATGTTTGACACTTAGCTCTTATTGTTATACCATACTATGTGATAAAAACCTTCAGAGACAAGGAAACGCAGGCCGTCTTTCTTAGGAAGCAATCCCGCAAGCTACCTTATGACATACAGCAGGTCGCCTATCGCAAGCTTCGGTATTTAAATAACGCCTACGATCTTAGAGATTTACTTATTCCGCCAAATAACAGGCTGGAGAAGCTCAAAGGTAACCGCAGGGGGCAGCACAGTATTCGGATCAACGATCAATGGCGAATCTGCTTTCTGTGGAAGGATAATAATGCCTATCAAGTTGAGATCGTAGACTATCATTAAGAGAGGTATTTGATGGAAAAGAATAAGAAGTTAAACCCTGTACATCCTGGGGAGGTCCTAAACGAGGAGTTTCTCAAGCCAATGGGGCTCAGCCAGAGTCGTGTTGCACTTGCAATTGGAGTGCATCCCCGCCGTATCAACGAAATCGTATTGGGGAAACGCGGAATCTCGGCTGATACCGCACTGCGATTGGCCAAGTTCTTCGGAACATCAGCAACATTGTGGCTTGGCCTGCAAAAGGATTATGAGTTAGATGTTGCAATGGACGAAGTGGGCCCACAAATTGAGCTGGAGGTTCGTACCCTTGCTTCCGCTTCTAAAAATTAGAACCCCATCGTCAAAACTATGCTGGTAGGATACGCCCGGGTTTCCACATTAGATCAAAGCCTGAACCTCCAGTTTGATGCGCTGAAGGAAGTGGGCTGCGAGAAGGTCTTCACGGAAAAAGTCAGTGGTGCTAAAGCGGATCGGCCCGAACTGAACAAAGCCTTGGAGTTCATTCGATCGGGGGATACGCTGGTGGTCTGGAAGCTTGACCGATTGGGTCGCTCCATTAGACAACTGATTGATACGGTCAACATTCTTAATGAACGGGGCATCGGCCTTCGCTCTTTGAAAGAGAGTATCGATACCACAACGAGCAGCGGAAAGCTCATCTTTCACATCTTTTGTGCCTTAGCTGAGTTCGAACGGGACGTGATTAGAGAAAGAACCCACGCGGGTCTTGCCGCGGCCCGGGCGCGTGGGCGCAAAGGCGGGCGCAAGAAAGCAATCACGCCTGATAAATTCAAGATGGCCTTTGATCTATATCAAAAGAAGGAACTAAGCGTCGATAAAATCTGTGAGAATTTAGGGATCAATCGAAGAACCTTCTATAACTACCTTGCGGAACATCAGAAGAAATAAAAATTCCTTCTTGCAGAGCACAGACGAAGATAAACCTTTGAGAAAGATACTAATGAGAAAGATACTAACAATTTTTAGCCTCCTGGTAATTACTGCCTGCGGGTCATCCCCCGGCCCTGGCAAAACCGAGGAGTCTGGCGCGGCGCCTCCGCCCACCACAACCCCTACAACAACAACGACAACCCAGCCGCATGGCGAAGTGCGGCGGGCCCAGGAGTGAGAGGCATGGCCGGATCACTGCGGCGGAGCTTGGAGGCCTAGCGTCCAGGCCGGAAGAGAACGGGGGGCTTAAATAGATGCTTTTAAGTAGAGCATTTAATCTTAAGATTTATGGGAATAAGACAAAGGCTGACACGGCCAGATATACGTCTGAGAAGCATCTTATGTACGTTCGGCACTGGGTGAACCAGCTTTATTTCCGGCATGACGGCAAGGCGTTTAGCACAGACGGCATGGGGATGTTAGCGAATCAGGCGCAACATCTGGCGCGTGCCATTGTTGGTGCGGAGCGGGCATCGACGAAGGCCACGGGCAACAAGTCGAACGTGCCGCAGATCAGGCAGATCGGCTGTCCCGCGAGGGTGGAGGTTTCAGGAACAAAGCATTTTGATTACTGGTTGTCGGTGGAAAATGAGTTTACGCGGCGGGGACGGATTTTTCTTCCTTGTAAGTCGCACGTTCGGCTGAATCGGTTCTTGAAGGAGGGTTGGATCCTGAACGAGGCCAGCGCCGAATTATTCTATGGGCGTGACGGCCTGGCTTATGCCAGGGTGTTTGTGCAGAAGGAGGTGGCAAAGGCACTTCCGGTACCGGAAGTGTTGGGGTGTGATGTGGGTTATCGGAACGGGGTAGCTCGATCGGACGGTTACATTGGGAAGAATATCGGCAAGGTAATTAAGACGCAAAAGAAGAAAGACCAGGAGAGAAGGCGACAGGCCAGTCTTGCTAGAAAGCCGTTTGTGGCGCGGTTAAAGCAGGATCAGATTTGGTTTACAGGCGGAGGACTTCCCGCTAAAAAAGTAAAGACGGTAGTTAAGCAGTATCTTGACATAGAGGCGCGGCGAGCGGTTGGACGTTCCAAGCGTGCCGGTCAAAGCCTTTGTGTTGAGAGCCCGAAAGTTATCGCCAATTTAAGAAGCGGATCGCTTCAAGGGTGGGCGAGAAACTACTTTTCGGCACGGTGCCGTGTCATTGGGGCAGAGGAAGGGGTGTTTGTGTGGGAGGTTAATCCCGCATACACGTCTATCACCTGTAACAGATGCGGGAAAACCGACGCGAAAAGTCGTAGTGGTGCGAGCTTCGTTTGCGTTGCGTGTGGACACGTGGCACACGCAGACGTTAACGCAGGGAAAAACATCGCTGTAAAGGGCAGGCGCAGCTTAAGCGCTCTCCTGAAAAGGAGAGTTGCATGAGCGATAAGGTCGCCTTCAGAACCGGAGGGTTACCCCCCGTTCGCACCTTACCAGCTAAGCCGCAAGGCGAAGCGCGGCGGGCCCGGGAGTGAGAGGCTTGGCGGGTCGCATGAGAGGTAAAGGTCGCCTTTAGAACAGGGGGGTACCCCCCCCGTTCGCACCTTAATCGGTCATCAGTTAGGACCAGGCTTCATGCTCGTTACCGAAGTTATTAAAAATACTGACCCAAACAGAAAAAAACGGACTTGACATTTAGACGATATTAATATATTTATATTTTAAGAACTTATTAACACAATAAATTATTACGCCATGGAAGTTACTTTACTTGCAAACAAAGGCGGGGTTGGGAAAAGCACACTATCCATTCTCCTTCATGAAGCCCTAAAGAAAGCTGGCAAGTCCGTTATCATCCGCGATTGGGATATTCAGGGAACCAGCAATAAGGCGTTAGCGCTGATCTTGGGCAAAGAAACCAATCCGGCCATTCATCACGATATTATTATCTACGACACGCCCCCCAATCTTGAGCATCCGGCGACCATTACGGCCGTAAAGAACGCTGATTTGGCCATTGTTGTCGTCTCCCCCTCCCCGGCCGATATTTGGGAGGCCGAAAAGACCGTTCAATTTGTGCGAGAACAAAACAAAGAAGCTGTTATCAGGCTGATTTTTAATAAGGTCCGAAAAGGAACCTTGCTGGGCCGCTTAATAGATGAAAGCGCCAAACAAATCAGTGCGCCAACCCTGAAAAGCATGCTGTCTTATCGGGAGTGTTATCAACATGCTCTTGGAGAAGGATGGAAGGCGCTGGATGGGGCAGCCCGCGAGGAGGTATTAGAGCTTGCTATTTCTATTACAACAATTAAAACACAAGCTAATAACTTAATAAGGTATTAGGATAATAATATGGACAAGAAAATCGTTTCAAGTAAAACAAGCCAGCTTTTAAAAACCCTTTCTCTTACAGAAAGCAAAGAAACCGTAAAAGAGGATCAAAACAAGGGTCGTTTAGTCGAAAAAGGTGTTCAAAAAATAGAAAAACAGAGCCAAACAATAGCCATATCCCTTAACCTGAAAGATCGGCAAAAAATACGAGAAGTTTCTATGTGGTTTGCCGCCCAAGGGATTAAGGTTTCTGATAGCATGATCGTTCGATGTGCCCTCAAAATAATTACCCCGAACAAAGGACTCATTGATGTCTATCATCAGGCCCGGGCATTAGACCAGCGCGTAAAAAGACATAGTTAATACATTAATGACTTATTATACTAATAATACATCATCTTACAGGTGATTCTATAGAACTGGAATCTGGAAACACGGTACAAAAAGCCATCTCTTTTAGCACTAAACACAATATTTTGTGCCTGTGGATAACTCAACACCAATACCGTGGTTTCAGATTCTAAATACCGTGGTTTCAGATTCTAAATACCGTGGTTTCAGATTCTAAATACCGTGGTTTCAGATTCTAAATACCG
>SBBT01000080.1 GCA_005239595.1 Candidatus Troglogloeales bacterium
GACAGCCCATCTGGTTGCAGATACCGTTATAGGATATAATAAGGAACAGGAACAGGTATTGTTCAATGCCCGTTGGCCGATGGATCGGGCCCGGATGGATCTGTTTATAAAGCCGGGCCTCTTTATCCCTTTTTCGGACCAGATGCCCGACCAAGGGCTTTTAAGATATCTAAAACAGCCCCTTCCGGAAAACGGGAGAAGTCTTCTTACCGGGGCCATCAATCTTATCCTTCCGCTATGGCACCGTCAGCAGCAGTTCCTGGGGTTTATCTTCCTACGGCTTCGTGAGACGGGCCATCTCTCTTATCACGCGGACCTGCCGCATCCAGGTGATACCCCTTATTTCCAACTGGTAACGCGTCACATCGTCACAGCATTGGAAGAGGCCGCCCTTTATCAGGAGCTTAAAAAATCGTCGGAAAAGCTTATCCGCTTGAACGCCGACATAGAGCAATTTGCCTATATTGCATCGCATGATTTAAAAGAACCGTTAAGGACGGTAGCAAGTTTCGTGGGGCTTTTAGCGAAAAAATATTCCGGTCAAATGGGCCAGGATGCCGACGAATTGATTGCCTACGCGGTAGATGGCATCACCCGAATGGATACCATGATCGATGATCTTCTAACCTATTCGCGCATTACAAAATCAGAGATGGTGTTTCAGGGCGTAAACTGTACGGATGTCGTAAAGCAGGTGCTGCAGAACCTTAAGACTTGCATCGAGGAGAACAATGTAACCGTCTCCTATAACGCGCTCCCGACCCTCTTTGCGAACCGGACGCAGATGCTGCAGCTGTTTCAAAACCTGATCGCCAACGCCATCAAGTTTAGGAGTCAAGAGACACCGCGTATTGATATCGGTGCAGAGCGTTCGGTCGGCAAGCAGGAGTGGGTCTTCTTCATCCAGGACAACGGCATCGGCATGGAACCGATCCACTTTGACAAAATCTTCCGTCTTTTCCAGCGCCTGCACAACCGAGCGGATTACCCGGGCACCGGCATCGGGCTTACTGTTTGCAAAAAAATCGTGGAGAAACATGGGGGACGGATTTGGGTAGACTCTCAATCAGGACGAGGCAGCACCTTTTATTTCACCATGCCAGCCTAAATAATCTCTAGGGGAAGGAGGACGCTCGTGAGACATCTAAGAAACGCGTTATTCATTCTTTTCATATTGCCGATGACGGCTCTGGCGGAAGGGGAAGTCTCTCCTGGTCTCGACATCATCGGGTTTTTCGATTTTACTTTTTCCGACACAGATACCGCGGGGGCGACCAAGGGCTTTAACGAAGGGCAGTTGGCGCTTCATTTTACTTCCCGCCTCGCGCCCCAACTGACCTTTTTCGCAGAAACGACCTTCACCGCGCGGGCGGACGCAGGAACGGGAAACCCGTCTGCGCCGGGATTCAATCCGGAGGTCGAACGCGCCATCCTTCGCTATGCGGTCAGCGACCAATTAAAGTTTTCTTTTGGGCGTTACCATACGCCGATCAACTGGTGGAACACCACGTATCATCACGGCCTCTGGTTACAAACCACCATCACCCGTCCCGAGATGATAAAATTTGGCGGCAAGGTGCTGCCGGTCCATTTCGTCGGCGCCTCAATAGAAGGAATGCGCACACTCCAGGGATGGGAGATCGGTTATCAGGCCGGCCTCGGAAACGGCCGCGGCAATCAAATCGGTCGCGCAGGAGATGCCGGCGACATCAACAATCACCGCGCCGTCACCATGAACCTTTATGCGAAACCCCTCCCTGCCCTTAGTGTCGGTCTCTCCGCTTACCGTGACCAGCTGCTGGTCAGCAGCAGCGAGTTTAAGGAGTTGATTACGGCCGGTTACTTGATCTGGGAAGATGGACAGGCGGAATTCATCTCCGAATATGCAAATATCGCCCATCGGGCATCGGGAAGCAGTAATTACATGAATCAGCCCGCGTATTATCTGCAAGCGGCCTATCGTCTCCCCTGGTGGAACGAGGGATTGAAACCTTATTATCGTTATGAATATGTTCAAATTTCCTCTGACGATGCGGCCTTCTCCAACGTCCCGGGACTAAAAGGCCACACGGCAGGGCTCCGATACGATTTTTCGGATCTTGCCGCCATCAAGACAGAACTCCGCCGGCAACAGATCACAGGGAAATCGGCGGGCAACGGTGGATTCATCCAAATCAGTTTTACCTTCTAGGAGAAAACAGATGACCAAAAGAACTTTCCACTTCACAATCTATCTTGCCATTGGACTTCTTTGGGTCATTACGGTCCAGGCAGAGCCCTTGACGGTTATTGCTCATACCAGCGTCGAGACGGACAATCTCAGCCTTTCAGAGCTAAAGGGCATCTTGCTCGGAAACCGGCAATTCTGGTCGGCAAACCAGCCTATCACAATCTTTCTTCCCGCGCCAGACACATGGAAACGCAATCTACTTTATGCCACCGTCTATCAGATGAAGGCTTCCCAATTCCGCCAGTACTGGATTGCCAAAATCTTCCGTGCGGAGGCTTCATCGGCTCCAAAATCCGCGTTCTCGGACGAAATGGCCGTAGCGTTGACGGCAAAGCTTCCAGGAACAATCTCCTTTGTCGGCACGGCACCCAACAACGCTAACATCAAGGTGGTCAAGATTGATGGACACCTTCCGAATGAACCTGGCTATCCACTTCACAGGTAAATAAATGGGGCTACGGCTTCGTCTGGCACTCACATTTTTAGGTCTCCTGCTGTTGTTTGGCATCAATCTGGCCGTATACTTCGTAAGCGATCAGAGGCAGACGGCGACGGTCGAAAGCCTCAGCCGGGCGATTTCAAGCCAACGCATCCTTGCATCGGTTGGAGAAAATTTAAGGAGCATCCAACGGCAAATCGCCCTTATCAGCCAGCTAGAGATAAAAGAGATAACGGCAATCCGGGAAGAAGAACTGGCCCAATTTGACCTGCAACTTGTCGATCTTACTAAAACGATCGAGGCATATTTAATCCTGTCCGATCGCTCATACGAGAAAACACCGGTGCTCCTGCGTCATACGTTTGGAAAACTCAGTCAGTCATGGAAGATTTTTTATAGGAACTTCGGCGTCAATCACGAAAAAGCCATGCTGGAGCTTGTTACCCGTTCAGAGCCTCTCGCCCAACAGATCATGCGCGATATTTTACCCCAACTTGAAAGAGAGGAAATGACGCGGGTGAAGGAGGCGGGTGGTTACTTCTACTCCACACCACAGTGGGCGGACCGGATAACGCTTCTGATCTTTGCTTCCTCGTCGATCGGGGCCATGGCCATCGCCTATGTGCTTGCCCGTCACATTACTCGCCATCTGGATACGCTTAAACAGGGAATGATTCGTATCGAACAAGGAGATTTGGACCACCAGATTTCTATTACATCACGTGATGAATTTAAGACATTAGCGGACACTTTTAATCGTATGGCCCAACGACTTCTCTCCGCACACAATCAACTAAGCGAGGTCAACAAAGAGTTGGAGGCCTTCAGCTACTCTGTCTCACACGATCTGCAGACCCCTTTGAGGAACATTGACGGATTTAGCAGAGCGTTATCTGTTAGCCACGCTGACCGGATGGATGATGAGGGGAAACATTACTTAACCAGGATCAATGCGAACATCGATGAGATGTCCGAGTTGATTGACGCCCTTCTCAATCTGTCACACCTTACAAGAAGTACGCTGCATATAGACAATGTGGACTTAAGTGCGCTTGCCAAAACCATTTCTGAGGATATAAAAAAATCGCAGCAGGACCGCAAGATTGACCTCTTCATTGCAGAAGGGATCATTGCCAGAGGAGACCGATCGCTTCTTACCATCGTGTTAGAAAACCTGCTCAACAACGCCTTTAAATACACGGCAATGCATCCGGAGGCAAAGATCGAATTTGGCATGATAAAACAGGACCACAAAGCAATCTATTTCGTTCGCGACGACGGCGCAGGATTTGACATGAAAAACGCGGGACAGTTGTTCGTTCCCTTTCAACGCATGCACCCAAAAGACGCGTTTAAAGGAAACGGTATCGGGCTGGCGACTGTCCGGCGGATTATCCAGCGTCATGGCGGCAGGGTCTGGGCCGAATCGGCCGTCGAAAAAGGAACCACCGTCTTCTTTACCCTTCCATAAAGGAAACCGAACCGTGGAAAAGACATTGCGTGTATTAATCGTTGAGGACTCCGAAGATGCTGCAGAACTCCTTACGCTCGAGCTAAAGCGGGGCGGCTACCATTCCATCACGCAGCGCGTGGAGACCGATGATGACCTCGCCGCCTCATTAAGCAAAGAATGGGATATCGTTCTGCTCGATTACAACATGCCGCGTTTAAATGTTATGACGGCGCTCAACCGCCTAAAACAACTTCCGTACGATCTCCCTGTCATTATCGTCTCCGCCGCCATCGGAGAGGAACGCGCGGCCGAGCTAATGAAGCTGGGGGCCAATGATTATATTCGAAAAGGAAATTTAGCACGGCTTGTTCCAAGCATTGATCGTGAATTACGCGAAGTCGAAGATCGGCGGCAGCGCAAAGCGGCGGAAAACAGCCTGAATTATCTCGCCTATCATGATCCTCTCACCTCGCTTGCCAACCACAACGCCTTCCACCTGCACTGTGCAAAGGAAATTTCGCAGGCAGGCGGAAAGGCGATGGTCATGCTCATTATCAACATCAATAACATCCGGGATATCAACAATACCCTGGGCTACAAAAATGGAGACCTGGTCGTAAAGCATATCGGGAAGCTGGTAGAAAATGTCCTACCGGACAATGCCCTCCTTGCGCGACTTAGGGGAAACGACTTTGGTCTTCTCCTTAAAGGGGGCGCCGACACCGCCGCGCTCCTGGCACAAAAAATCCTCACCAGCGTACAACAACCGTTCGTATTAGAAACCCTCTCTGTTGATATCGAGATCGTTATCGGCATGGCCCAGTTTCCGGAAGACGGCAACGATGTGGGCACCCTCCTTGGGAAAGCCAATATTGCTCTGCAGTCCTCGATACGCTCCGGGACGGAATATGCCTTCTACGCCTCCAGTCAGGATACCGTTTCGAGAGAACATATCGCACTTCTGGGAGAATTACGCGCCGCGATCGGCAAGAATGAACTGATGCTGATGTACCAACCAAAAATTGAGGTAAGAACAGGTCACGTCATCGGCATGGAGGCGCTGGTACGTTGGAGGCATCCCCAACAGGGGCTTCTTCCACCAGGGCAGTTTATACCACTCGTGGAACGGACGGGGCTGATCAATCTCGTGGCCCAGTGGACTCTCTGGGAGGCGATCTTGCAATGCCAGGCATGGCAGAAGGCGGGATACAAAATACCGATAGCGGTCAATCTCTCCACAAGGAATTTGCAGGACATAAATCTCCCGGAACAGATCAGGGGGTTTCTAGAGACGGCAGAAACGCCCCCCCATCTCCTGGAATTAGAAATTACCGAATCCGTTCTTATGGCAGATCCGTCACGCGCGCTTCCGTTATTGAAGCGCTTACACGAGATGGGTATTAATATCTCCATCGACGATTTCGGAACAGGATATTCGTCCATGGCCTATCTAAAACAACTCCCGATCAACGAGATAAAAATTGACAAGACCTTTATTACCTCGCTGATGCGTAACCACGGCGATGCGGTAATCACGCGTTCCACCATTGATCTTGGGCGTAACATGGGACTTTTCGTCACGGCAGAAGGGGTGGAAGACCAACATGCCCTGGATGGACTGATGGTCTTAGGGTGCGACCGGGCACAGGGCTATCATATCAGCAGGCCGGCACCTCCCAATGATATCCTTCAATGGTTACAAAACAGGGACAGGGAATTGCCTGGAGAAATGATTATACCGAGCCGATGATATGCACGCATGACGCCTTAATCACCGCAGTGATTTCCTGCCCGACCGACAAAGAAAGCTCCTCAACCGCTTGAGACGTCACCATGGCGTCTAAAACGATACCGCAATCTACCGTCACCTTTACCCGGGCACCCAGGGAGACCAGTTGGCGGACCCTGCCCAAAAAATGATTCCTCGCGCTGCTTTGAGCGAAAACACCCTTTTGTAGAATAACTTCCTCCGCCCTAATAGAAGCGAAACAGCGCTCCCCCACTATAGCGGAACCGATCCCCACCAGCCGCAGGGAACCGATCTCCAAGGTTACCATCTCCCCCGATAGATGCACGGTGCGGCCTGACAGAAGATTCTCTACCCCAATGATTTTTGCCACCCGGGCCGAATCTGGCCGACGGAGTACGTCAAATGGATCCCCTTTCTGCAAGATGGCCCCTTCCGACATCACCGCCAGGTTATTTCCCAATATCAGGGCGTCAGATATATCATGACTGACCAGGAGAGTCGGGATTCCGTGTTCCTTTAGCCATCTTTGTATCCGGCCTCGAATCAGGTTGCGGGTCACATCATCCAAAGCGGAGAAGGGCTCATCCAACAGCAGGAAGGGTGGTCTTTTTGCCAGCGCCAGCGCCAGCGCCTGCGCCAGCGCGATCCGTTGTCGCTCCCCACCCGACAGGACCGTCGGATAGCAATCCTCTTTACCGGACAATTGAAATTGTTCGATCCAATATCGAACCGCCTCCTCCCTTTTTCGCCTCTCAAAAAATCGAAGACCGTAGGCGATATTTTCAGCGACGGTCAGATGCGGGAAAAGCGGGTAATCCTGGAAAAGCAGCCCCACACCCCGCTTCTGTGGCGGGAGAAAAACCGTTTTATCAAACCAAACGGTTGCGTCATGCCGGATGAAACCGGAGTCTGGCCGCATCGTCCCGGCCAGGAGTTCAAGGAAGGTACTTTTTCCGCTTCCCGATGGGCCAAACAGCACCGTGACATGCGACGGGTTCAAAGGAAGGGTCCATGCGACGGAAAGGGCTTCCCCTGTGGGATAGGCATATTGAACGTCAACGACGAGTTCCGCCAATGGCATCCCGATTAAGATAATAGACCCACGATAAGAAAAAGAAGGAGGCAGCCAAAAGGACAAGGGCCGTTTCTCCCGCCCCCTGATAGTTCAGCGCCTGGACCTGATCATACAGATCGATCGAAATGGTGCGCGTGACGCCGGGGATATTTCCTCCAATCATCAGAACCACGCCGAATTCTCCAATCGTATGCGCAAAGGCCATGATAAACGCCGAGAGAATCCCCCGATAAGACAAGGGGAGAACAATCTTGAAAAATCGCATCAAAGGCTCATCTCCCAGGAGCGCGGCCAGTTTCAGAAACCGCGCATCGACACTGCGGAACGAAGCAACCAGCGGCTGAAGCGCGAAGGGAAAAGAATAAATGACGGAACCGATCAGGAGTCCGATAAAACTAAAGGCAAGCGGGCTGCCGAATAATGTTTCATGGAGGCGTCCGATGGGACCGATTGGTCCCATGGCCGACAAGAGATAAAACCCCAAGACCGTCGGAGGCAAAACCATCGGGAGCGCGGCCAACGCTTCAACAAAAAACTTCCACCGCCATGAGGCATAGGCAATCCAGTAGGCCAGGGGAAGCCCTACTCCTAAGAGAATCAAAGAGGTCATGAAGGCCAGCTGAACGGAAAGCCAGAGCGCCTCGATATTCACCTATCCGTCTCCCGTATCGAGGCCATGTCTTCTTAAAATCTCTCCTCCTTCTCCCGATACGATAAAATCAAGAAAGGCATGGGCAAGCCCAAGCCGTTTGCTCCGCTTCAGGATAATTCCCGCCTGCGGCAAGGCGGGGACATTGGGGATGATCCAATACCGTCCGGTCCGCCTCAACAAAGGAGAGCGGGCCAGAGAATGCGAAAGAATTCCCACCTGGGCGCCGCCGCTTTGAGCAAACTGAGCCGCTTGCAGGAGATTCTCCCCTAATACCAGTTTTTGGGAGAGGCGGGGATAGAGTCCCTCCCTTTTTATGGTCTCAACCGCTGCCGCGCCATAGGGTGCATGGAGCGGATTGGCAATCGCAATCTTCCGGATAGAGGGGATCAGCAGGGAATGCATCCCCTTTTTTTCAATATCCAATCGGGAACGGCTGGGCACCCAGAGAACAAGGCGGCCCCTTCCGTAGATAAAAAACGATTCGGCATGACCTTCTGCCATGAGTCTTTCCGGATAGGCCAGATCTGCGGAGAGGAAGATATCAAAGGGGGCCCCCATCATGATCTGGAAGAAGAAAGCTCCCGATGCGCCATAAGAAACCTTGATACGGCCCCCTTCTTCAAACTTGGCGACGATCTCCTCCATGGCAAATCTCAAGTCGGAAGCCGCAGCCACCCCTAACGCCGCCCCGGATACGGCCGTTGAGATGCCCCCTGACATTGTAAAACCCAAGAGGAAGATGATCCCGAAAAGAAGGCTTTTCGCCCTTATCATACAAGCAGGCGAGAGCATCATTCGGACTGTCCAGGCCGAAGAGGCTCGTGACAAACCTCACAATAAGAAAAGTTCGGATCGTTATGATGACGGCATTCCGGACAGGCCAAATAACGGGGCAGGGAAGAAGGGAATTCTGTTAAACACTTGACGCACCAGGGAGAGGCCGGATCGTTATTGTGACCACATTTCAAACACCGCATCTCGGATATCCGTGGTCATCGGAAGGAGAACATGAGAAAAGAGGCTCATCTGATCGACGTCAAATCAGCCCCTTTTAAGAATGGACCTACTTTACGCCAACAATGTCAGCGATCGTATCTTTAAAACCGATGTTCCGAATCTCAAAACCGTTTGGAATCTCATTGATGGGGAGCATTTTAATCGCATGATGTTTGGCAAGATCATCACAAACCCCGACGCAAATCTCACATCCCTTGCAACGGTCCACGGCGACATACGCCGTTCCCCTTGCCGAGTCATATAAAATCGTGTTTGACTCCGGACAAAACTGCGTGCAAAGCCTGCATTTCGTGGCACTACAAATCTCTACATCAATATCCGCAACAGAATACATTTAAATCTCTCCCCCTTTAATTTACGCAGACCTTTTGCTCGGCCATATCGTGTTCCGTGGGCAATTTTGCAGCCGCAGCCTCACGCTCTTCCTGCCACTTGTTCCAACCATGCGCAATCGCATATTCATGCGCGGCCTTTATCACCGCAAAATTCTTTGCAACCAATTCCGCCTTTTTTGCAAATTTCTTTTCGATAACATTATCGAGCGAGGCGGTTCCCCCTGAAACGACAAAGCCCTTTCCGAGAAACCGTTCTTTAACCGACTGCTCCAGCGCCGCGAGATCCGGCATGCCGATCACACCCGCCACCGCGCCACACATCCCCATATTAGTGGCAAGATCCGTTCCACCCACTTCATTGGCAAGCTTCGTCGCCGGGATATAACAGATACGGGTATTTAATTCATTTAACGTGCGGATATGATCTTCCAGCATCGGGACCGGCGTCTCGCTATTGATCAAAACCACGCCATTTTTTTTAAGCCCCCAGAAAAACGGCATGGTGTATGACTTTCCATGGGTAATCACTTGGGTATGGAAGATCATCAAGATATTCGGATAGACAATCTCTCCGATTTCGTAAATCCTACCGGAGGCGATACGGACGTAACTCTCTACCGGCGCCATGCGTTTTTCGGAACCGAAAAATGGGACCAGCGTGCTCTCCCCCTTACCAATAATCACGCCATTACTTAAGATGTGTGAGGCAGTCACCACCCCCTGGCCGCCGATTCCGGCCATTCGAACGTTAAATCGCAATGCCCTGCTACTCGCTAACGCCATGCTAAACCTCCGATTAAAATTAATACCGGCCCGAAGAAACCCTTCCCTACTTCGCTGCGGGCACCTTTAACTTTCTCCGCTCCTGCTCTAAGTGTTCCCAATAGGCCTTCGCCTCATCGGTCAGGTATTCCGTAAACCCATACCGATCCTTTTCCACCTCACGGGCGTCATCCATCACCTTGGGCGTCGGGATCGCGTACTCAATATTGCACGAGGTATAGGCCTGAATATAGGTCGGCCCTATTTCCCTCGCAATCAGCACCGCCTTTCTGACGGTGTTGGCAACCCGCGTCGGATTGGTCGGCACCACGCGCGCGATGTAGGCAACGCCCGCCGTCTTGGCCAATCCCATCATATCCATCTTTTCAAATTTCTTTCCTGTGGGGGCCATTTTTAAAACCATCCCCTTTTGAGTCATTCCGCTCTCCTGCCCCCCCGTATTGCCATAGACTTCGTTATCCAACATGATGGTCGTAAATTTTTCCTTCCTGAACCAGGAATGCATCACCGCCGCAAAACCGATATCGGCCAGCCCCCCGTCCCCGGCCATCACAACGACATCTTTCGGGGCATCCTTAAACCGGATGGACAACCCCCGCTTTAACCCGGCTGCAACCGCGTTGGTATCGCCATAATTCCCGTAGATAAAAGGAACCGCAGCCTGGGTCAGAACCAACCGGCCGCAACCCGCTGTCCCAATGTGAATCGTATGCTCCGGATTGGGAAGCCCCACGAGCGCCGTGCGGATAAAAAGGGTCATGGCACAGCCTGCACACATCGGATGCTCTTCAATCAGCTCCTTGAAAGAACCAATCTCCGAGACCTTCCTCTCTTTGACAAATTGACTATCATTCACCAGGTCCTGATATTCAATCGGAAGATATTTTTCAAACCCTGGTGCCACACGAACGGTTTCTAACGACATCGACTTCCTCCTCTCATGGAAAAAAACGTTCTGTTGTTAATGCCGATGCTCTGGAGCGGCCAGATACTCCATAATCAATTCTGTTGGCATCGACATCCCCCCAAAGACACGGGGACCGGAGACAACCCGCTCGGTCCGATCAATCACCGATTTAACCTCTTTGGAAAGCCAGCCAACATAGTTAAACTCCGGGATCACGATTTTTTCTGCATGATCGAGCGCTGCTTTAAGCTCTTCACTCGGAAAAGGCCGAAGCGATTTAATCTTGACCAGCCCAACGTCCAGCCCCAGCTCCTCGGACTGACGAACTGCCTCTCTTGACTGGGAAACCATTGCGCCGGAGGCCACAATCATGGTCTTGGCTCCCGGATTCACCACTTCGATCAGGCCACCCATCCAACGATTAATCCACTTTCTGGAACGCTCCTGCGCGGCCCAGATTTCCTGCTGCCAGGAAGCATGCATCTGATAAGAGATAAAATTTGACTTTTGAATCGGCGCGTCACGGGAGAGCCGAATTGGCGGGTTTTCATTGTCCATCATCGGCACCGACTCATGGTAACACTCCCTGGGCGGGAGCTTAATATCGGCCGACGGCAACGAAACCCAGCCGCGGGCATGGGTCACAAAAAAACCATCCACGGCCACGGCAACCGGCAGGGTCACTTCCGGCTTCTCCCCCACCATGTAGCCGATCATTGGGAAATCAAAAAAGTCCTGCTGATTCTCGGCATGAAAAAGAAGACAGCCGGTATTGAGCATGTAAGAAAGCTCGATATTATCCGGTTGGATCGCGAGGGGGGCGTTTATAACACGGCACATAATGAGCAACATCGTTGGAAGCCGTCCTCCCGGCCAGGAAGCGATCACCTCCAGGCCCCGCATCAGGCCGGGCCCCGCGGTGGCGGTCAGACAGCGAACCCCCGACCGAGAAGCGCCCGCGATAGCCGACATGACGCCGTATTCTTCTTCACCACGGTAATAATCTTTAATATATCCCTCCGCGTAGAGATAGCCGACCTGCTGCATCGTTTCGCTCTGGGGGGTAATGGGGTATGAAATAGCAATATCGACATTCGAGCGGCGAATCGCCTCTTTGGCCGCTTCGCTCCCCGTAATAAATGTCTTCTCCCTTGGAGCCTCTAAAAATAAATAGTCGGCAGAGACGACCCGCTGCGCGGCCGCCCCTTTCCTTTTTTCTTCCGCTTTCGGCGGCGGTGGCGCTGCGGTAATCACATCCCCTTGGGGATTTGTCTTGACTTCCTCTTCAAGCTGTTCACTCATGTCTTAATCCCCTCCACCCTTCCACACCATATTATTACTCTTCGTTTTCATCCAAACCCTTTTCGAGGTCGTGGCCAAACTCCCCATGCACGCCGACCGGCTCTTGCTGCGGTCTTTCAATATCGGCCCCTGCTAACCCTTTCTGCTGCACCCAGCCTGAAGGAATAATCCCATGCCCTTCATACAAGGGAACGATCCCGTTCCGCTTGACCTTCCGTAAGGCCTCGGCGAACTTATATATCTTATCCGCCCCCACATGGGGGACCGACGCCATCGCATCTTCATGGCCCGCCTCGGCGCAAAGGGCAATGGTAAAGCAGTTCGTCCCGGCCCTAATCATTTTTAAAGTCACATTGGCAAAGTGGCAATGAACGCCAATCAGGACACAGGCCTCAATCTTGTTATGCCAAATCGTCAGGTTCGGATGGCAAGGGTTAATAACCGCCTCTGGATCAATTTTAGGGTAGATCGGCCTGTAATCTGGCATTGGAATAATGCGAACGCCTGGAATCTCATGGGCCACATCGAAAAAGGGTTTTGCCTTCTCTCGGGTATGCTCCGTCCACCCCCAAATCATCAATGGACCCGGGAAGAGGGTAGGATTTTTTCGTGTCAGCATGGCGATGGCGGCAGCCTCCATCGCCGCATCTTCCGTCACAATCCGCCCCTCCAGCAATCCTTCTCCCTCTTCGGGGAGGATAACCCCCTCCGTGGCCGCAGCCGGCGGGAGTAAGCCTTCTGGTCCGGGAAGAACGCGATAGGCAGCTTTCCCCTTAGACTTTTTCAACGAACCTTCTTGATTCCCTTGATGACTATCTTGTTGATGATCAACCATTTCCCTGCTTTCC